>JAYYHK010000094.1:0-10569 GCA_036148495.1 Thermoplasmatota archaeon
TCTCAGAACTCAAGACAATCTCTCTGACAATCAAAAAATTGAAAAGATGTATAGTGCAGGAAGGCCAAATTGGTCTGTACAAATTAAAATAGTTGATGAAAACGGTAAAGAATTGCCTAGAGATGGAGAAAGTGAGGGGGATTTACTGGTCAAAGGACCTACTGTTATAGACAAATACTTGCATGATAAGAAATCTTCTCTAGATAAAGATGGATGGTTCAAAACTGGAGACGTTGGAAAAATTGATTCGGAAGGTTACCTTGAGATTACAGACAGATCTAAAGATCTAATCAAATCAGGTGGAGAGTGGATTAGTTCACTAGAACTAGAGGAAATAGTAAGAAATCACGAAAAAATTCACGACGCTGCAGTCATAGGAGTTGAACACAAGAAATGGAATGAGAGACCTTTGGTAGTCGCCGAGGCTGTGAAGGGAGCAAATCCTAAAGAAAAGGAAATTTTAAATTTCTTTAAAGATAAGATTGCCAAATGGCAAATTCCAGACGCTGTTGTATTTGTAGATGAACTACCTCTTTCATCAACTGGGAAACCTATAAAGAGAGATTTAAGAATAAGGTTTAGGAACTATTTAACAGATGAAAAAAATGGATAATGAATACGACGCCATAGTAATGGGCTGCGGTCCAACCGGAGCAATCGCTTCGATATTATTGGCTAACAAAGGATTCAAAGTGGCAGTTGTAGAAAAAAGTGCAAAGCCATACCCCTACCCCAGAGCCATAGCATTAAACGAATTTACGATGGATTTGCTAAAGAATCTTTTAGGAGAACTATGGGACAAATTTAATTTTACTACAGCTGTAGAAGTAGGTTACGTTTTGAGTAAAGAAAAAATAAATGAACCATTCGGTTTAATGCAGCCACCAGAAATAGATGGAAAGGTTCTCGATTTAGATAATTTTGGCTTCATTAATTGGATATATAGCCCTCAATTAGAAGAATTACTGAGAGAGAAGATTAAAAGTAACGAAAATATTACCACCTTTTATGACCATAGCGGATTAATTTTATGGGAGGATGGGAAAAACTATTTAAAAATCGAGAACTCAACAACCGGTACCCAAATTGAATTGTCTTGTAAATATCTTTTAGGTGCAGACGGAGGCGGAAGCTTTGTTAGAAAACAGATAGGAGCACCTCTTAAGAAGCTAGGTAACGCTATTTCATTTTTGATTGTAGACATAAAAGCTTCAAGAGAAGCTCTACAACCGGGAATGGAATTCGACAGTGGAGGACATCAGATAATTGACCCTTCCGGTGAACGTCCAACGACCTTCATTCATTGTGAAGGCAAGAATCATGGCACTCACAAAAATCACTTTAGATTTGAATTTGCCCTTAAACCAGATGAAAATTATGCATCCATCCAATCTCCTGAATCAATTAAAGAATTGGTAAGTCCATATCTTAATGATGAACAAATTGAAATTGAAAGATCAACTGTTTACAAATTTAACTCTCTTATCTCGACTAAATGGCGAGTTAATAATATTTTTACGATTGGAGATGCAACTCATCAAACCTCCCCATTCCTTGGTCAAGGGCTAAATATGGGAATTCGAAATTCTTATAGCTTAATTAATAAAATCGAACTTGTCGAAAAAGGAATGTCAAAAGATAAGCTATTGGATACATACCAAATAGAATGCTATCCAGACTCTGAATACATTATTAAGCAATCACTATTCATGGGTGGTCTTCTGTTCAATACTAGATTCTATGTTAATTTCATACGAGGATTAATACATTTTTTTAATGGAGGCAGAGGTAAACCAATACAACTTTTCCCTGAATTTGTTCCAGAAACAGTTACAGTACCTAACGGATTCAATCCCAATAAGTACAGCCAAAAAGGATATCCCATGTACAACTACACAACTAAGGAGGGTTTTCCTCGCTCTCTGAGAAGTTATAATTCGACAAAATACCGAATATTTTGCAAGGATAGTACAGAAGCGGTTGATAGCCAGATTTCAGAAATACCCGAATTAATACGTCCTAATGTCACCGCCTTATCTGATGGTCGAAACGGAGAAAAAACTGGAGACAGATTACTAGTATGTTGTCAGCGTAAAGACGATTTGAAAATGCATGACAAACTATTCAGTCGAGGCATTATAAGGTCAAATGTTGACTACGTGGTAATGGCTCCTTGCTACACTATGCTCGGAACATACAGTAAAGGTGAAGAGAATAAAATGGTTTCTGACTACCTATCAGTTTTCAAATTAGTTAATTAGTTATCAACTATAAAGTCCATGCAAGCATATGCAACGTTTTCAGGTCTTTCAATGTGCGTCCAATGCAAAGCATCTGTTATGATGGTGAATCTAGCAAATCTTCCACCCTTTTTAGTTTTTAGAGTCGAATATCTACCATCCGCCTTCTTTTCAACATACTTCGAATAGTTTTTTTTCCATGTAGGGTTAGACCTATCTTGAAATTCTCCGTTAGGTAGTAAATCTTCAACATCATCAGGCCAAAAATTCCACTTTCCCCAATAAGGTTGATCACCAGTGTGGTTAGAAATTATACCAAAATCTTTAGGTAAATCTGCAAATACGTACGTTGGAGATTTAAGTCTGAATAATCTGAAAATACCTGTTACGTGGCCTGCACCGAATAGACCTGCTAACTTTCTCATAAAAGGCATTTTTTTAGCATTAGGAAGATCTTTAGCTAAAATCATTTCATCTGATCCTTGAAACTGCATCATAGGGAATGAGGTATTACTAATACTAAAACCTCGAGACATATCTGTCCGACGTTTTCCTTCGTCTAAAAAGTCCGTTTGCCTGAACATTTGTCTTGTTAGTTTAAAAAAATACTTGGACTGCTCAGGCATATTTTGGATTGCAGCCCATCTCTCACCGAGCTCAGAATCTGAATCTGCAACAGATGCCTCTTTAGCAAAAGATGGTGAAATAAAACCAAATGGAGCTCCTCCATTTATTGCACTTTTTAACAATGGGGGAAAGGAATCTGTAGCCATAATTCTATGAGGGGGACCCAAAAATATCCCCTGGTCAACTAGCTTAGTCCATTCTTCTTCAAATTTAGTCCAACCTTGAGATCCTCTAGAGTAGCTTAATGCCATATCTGGGTTCTCCGCTAGCATGTTATCCATAATTATACAACCCCTATCGTGTCCGACAAAATGCGCCCGCTCAATTTTTAGACCATCAATTAAAATTGAACGAAGAGTATGTGCGCAGTTCTCCAAATCGAATCTGGGATCAACTGCAAGTTTATCTTTCATTGGAACAACTCTATTAGGAGGCCTTAGTCCATCATACTTTGAAAGTGTTGAACCATCAATCTTAATTTGGGTGTATTCTTCAAGGAATGGAACTGTTATTGTGATAAATCGATAGTTATTTCCACGTGGGTGATTTACCATACTCGAAACTAACCATCTTGCGTCTAGTAAACTGTCTTCAAAAACACCCATCATTACAACTACAGGAATTCCTTCTGGATTTCCAGCATATGCTATTCTATGCCTATGGCCTTTAATTTCTATATAATCCACATCAAAATCTACACCATTGGTTGAAGGGATTTTAAAATCTGAAATATTATCCATTAATATCTCTAATTTTTTCAATGATATAATCTACATTGGATAGGTCGCGGTTGATTAATGATTGCTGTGTTTCTTTATCGAGATCCTTGTAAAAACTTGCAGCTGCAGGACCGTCAAGATTACGTATTCCGGATTCCTTAACCGTTGGCCCCCACTGATTATGACCATTCGGTCCTAAACCACTTATTTTATGAATACGCTGGCCAAAATTCCTTGTCATTCTATCACCATCAGACATATGTTCATGAACGTGGCCATAGGGATCGTGCCAGTAATCATAAATGTGAGACCCCAAAACATGCCTACCTACACCCCATGCAATATCATACCTTTGATTATCAAATTCAGCCTTAGTTTTGAGTTGCATGTGACCTCGCCACACATCATCTAAATTAGACACTTCAAATGAGGCATGACTGAGTTGAGGGTTGATTGCCTGGCCTTCGGGAGCCATATCTGCATTCATATTAGAAATTATAAAAAATGTATGATGATCTGTAGGAATGTTTCCTCGGTCGCATCTAAAGAAGGCACCGTAAGTTGCAGAACCTTCTGCAAAGGTACCTGGGTAGAGAGGAGAAGCCCCTGCTTTTTTGAGCATTTCATACATTTTTGGATTAATCGAGTGACCCTCAGCTGATTTAGGAGCTTCAAAAATTACACTATCTGATGGCAACAAACCAAATGTATTCATCATAAAATCCATCATTTTATGATGCGGTCCGACAGGTATTGCTAAAACAACATGTCCAATCTTAATTATATCAGGAGGGCCGGGATGAACAGTATTACTACCATCAGCCTCTCGGTTACCAGAGGTATCCTGTAACTTGTTAGCTTCTCTAACGTAATTGTCCTTGGTTCCGTAATTATACTCGATTCGCTCTCTTGAAGCTTTGAGCTCTTCGACACTTCTTCCGTGAACTGCTTCGATTAACAAATTGCATACAGGGTCAATGAAAGAAACTCTCTTACCGCCGCAAAGTTCACCTTCTAATCCAGGTACCGAATGGACGGGAGAACAACCTTCCACATTTTCAGATAGAATTCTTAAATCTTTTTCATCACTCATCTGCATAGCGAAACCTAAAAATTTCGCAGGACCTTTGTGAACTACATGACAAAAACCATCCCCGGAAAGTCCTCTGGAATAAATGGTCTCATCGTCTTGGTGCATTATTTTGAAACCAAAATCGTGAACCCAATTCTCATATAATTCTAGATCAGGCACTGAAAATCTAACATATGCAATATCCCACGCTTTAGTTAACGGAGTAATCGGTGGTAATGACTCAGAACCCTCAAGATGTTCCTCTTCTCCATCATTTATAGCTTCAAATAAATCTAAATCTTTGTCAACTAACTGTATAACGTCAGCTGCAGTAGGTGGGCCATTAGCGTCAGAATTATTCATTGAACAGCAACCTAATACGCTATTAAATAAGCTTCTACAAATAATTCATAAAAATTACAATTTCACCATTCTTCTCTTCTACTGGAAGATTAGTCAAATTCTCGCCTCGGCAGGGGCCGTCATCACAAAGGCCTGTATCTGGCTCAAATACTGCTTGATGATGCATGCACTGAACCCTATTGAGATCTTTGTTCCATAAATATTTTGGGTCATTACAGAGCTGTCTGCCATCGTGAGGACAAGAATTAATCCAAGCTGTCAATTTTTTCGAGCTTCTAACAATAATAGCAGTCAATCCATCGAGATTATTTGGAATATCTACCATAGAAGCTTCGTTAGTCGCAATTGATGACGAAGGAATTCTAGCTATTTCGACTTTCATTTAGCATCCATTAATACTCAAAATATTGACTATCTCCCGGGTTGGGAACTCTTAGTATATTCAATTGTGCAGCCAATCCTACATAGTGGCCTATAACTAAAACAAGCTCAACCATTCCTTTAACACTTCCTACTACTTCAAGAGCTTCTTCATAAGTTGAATCTGAAACACGGTAACGTGACAAGTATTCTTTTGTTAATTTGTAGGACATTGATTGTTCCAGACCATCTATAGAATCATCAAATTGAGGCGTCACTCCTTTGTACAAGGATTCAATAATTTTTGCAGATATCCCAGCTTTCTCTGCGGTTTTACTATGCGCCCAAAGCTCGACATTACATTTGAAATGACAAGCTATAGTACAGATTGCAAGCTCTTTCATCTGGCTAGAAACATTGGAAGTATTTTTCCTTACAGCAATACCTACATTATCTAAGGACTCAGCCATTGCATGATCAGTGTGCATCCAAGCATTAAATGGCCCTGGAAGAGAACCATCGGAAAGTGTACCAACTCCCCTTTCAGAATTTACTATTGAGTCATAAACTCTCTTATTACCATCTTCTAAATCGCTCCTACTCAAATTTTTGAGTCTAGGTAGCTCGTCTAATGACAGATTATTGCTATCCCACTTGTTCATTTTACATTATTTATAATGCATATTTAAAGTTAAAATTAAGCGTAACTATTATGCGTGAAGTCCAATAGGAGAATATGAAAGATTATATCAGCTCATCTATCAAAAATAAAATCTTGGATATTAGATTAGAGAGGCAACACAAAAAAAATGCTTTGACTGAGAAAATGTATATGGAGCTGAATAGACTAATATCTGACGCTTCAGACAATACCGAAATTAACGTTATTTTAATATCTGGGGGACAAGACTTTACTGCCGGAAATGATTTAGAAGATTTTATAAAAAATCCCCCTAAGGATAAAAATTCGCCTGTCTTTAAGTTCATGATGACTTTGACTAAATGTCCTTTACCTGTAATTTCCGCTGTAAATGGATTTGCAGTTGGGATAGGTACTACAATGTTACTTCATTGTGACCTAGTTTACGCTTCAAAAAACAGTTTATTTATGATGCCATTTATCAACCTAGGCTTGGTTCCTGAATTTGCTTCTTCACAACTATTACGAAAAAGAACTGGTTATCTAAAAGCTATAGAAATGCTAATGTTGGGCGAAAAATTTAATGCAGAAGTAGCTTTGGAGTACAGGTTAATTAATCAAATCTGTGATGAAAGTGAGCTAATAAATGTTGCTTTTAATTCTGCTAAAAAATTATCTGCTAAGCCTCGAGAGTCATTAATTGTCACTAAAGCATTAATTAGAAAGGAATCCGAAACAATAAAAAACAGAATCGAAGTTGAAGCTGAACATTTCATAGAAAATCTTAGGAAACCTGAAACAATAGAAATTCTCACTAGATTGAATAAAAAATAATAAAATTAGAAAAACTTTTCAAATTTTTTCTTCATTTCACTGTCAATTTTAAACTTACTACCGTCATCATAATTAATCATAACAATAACGCTACTCCCTTCAAAAACTAACCGATTTGCATTGTCTTTTGAAAAAATTTCATGTTCAATACCAAATGACGAATTACCAATATGGCTTACTCTTGTTTTAACGTTTATTTCATCAGGATATTTGACAGGAAATTTGTAGTTACAATTAAAATTAGCTAAAATAGGTCCTATACCTTTTCCCAATTGGACATTATCTGTATCTAGTGTTTTTACATCCCACATCTCCCTGAATAATTCAACACGAGAGGTTTCACACCATTTTAGATAAATTATGTTATTAACGTGGCCAAAAGAATCCATGTCTCCCCATAGTACAGGGATATGTGTTTCAATGGGCCAATTTTTTTCACTCACTGAAAAAATTTCTCCCTATTTGGTAAAAGTTATTTGCAACTAGCCATTCACCGCCGTCTGCTATCAACATGTCTCCTGTGATTACACTAGCTGCTGGTGAGCATAAGTAAAGAACTTGTTGCGACATTTTTTCTGTATCAGTTATTCCTCCTGCTGGAATGTTAGACTCAAACGACTTAACTACACTTTCGTCGAGCATTAAATTTTTTTTAACGTTATCTGTTAAAACAACACCAGGACACATCGCGTTAACTCTAATATTATCATCAGACCACTCGAGCGCAAGTGATCTTGTGAGGTTGAGAACTCCAGCTTTTGCAGCACCAGAGTGTGCCACAAATGGAGCTGCTCCCCAAGCATAGTTAGCGATAATATTGACTATTGAAGATCCTTCTTCGTTATCCCTAAGAAGTGGATAACAGGCTTTAGAGACTCTAAAAGTGCCATCAAGAACAATATCGATTACGGCTCTCCAAGCATTCTCACTCATTGCTGCAGCAGGTGTGACAAAATTGCCGGCGGCGTTGTTGACTAATACATCAAGATAACCCCATTTATCCTTGATATGTTTAGCCACTTCTTCAACGGTTTCGTTTTTTCTTACGTCCATCATCTTCCAGTGAAGGGCTTTACCAGTCTGTTCCTTTATTTCTGATGCTGCTTTTGATAGATTCTCTTTTTTTCTTGAAGCTATTAACACGTCAGCGCCGTGTTCAAGAAAAGCTTTTGCAAATCCCAAACCCATACCCGTAGCTCCACCTGTTATGAATACTTTTTTACCTTCGAATAAATTTTCTTTAAAAATACTCGCAGACATTATGCTTTCCCTGAAAATTTGCTAGCACTCTCAAAGCCATCGTCTGGCAAAGACATCATAGTTCTTGATCCAGTACCTATTGCAATAGCTCTGGACAAGGTTTCGGGTAGAATTCTTTCAAAGAAGAATCTTCCGATTATTACCTTATTCTTGTAAAAATCATCTTCGTCTTGTTTTGAAAAAGCAGTTTTCAACATCAATAGCCACATATATCCCATGGATACCAAACCAAATTGCTTCATGTAATCCGAAGCCGCTGCTCCTATCTCGTAGGGGTTGGATATTCCTTTTTGAGCCATAAACATGGAAGTTTTCTGAAGGCCTTTAAGGGCTTTTTCAAATGGAATCACGAACTCCATAAGATTTTCATCTCCTCTGTTATCTTCAATGAAGGCTAATGCTGGATGGAAGAATCTTCGAAGTAACCTACCCATTCCTTGAGGCATTTTTCTGCCTGCTAAGTCCATCGCTTGAATACCATTTGTACCTTCCCAAATTGGTGCAATTCTTGCGTCCCTGTAGAATTGTTCCATGCCATATTCACGGATGTATCCGTGGCCCCCAAATATCTGGAGCATTTCAGATGATATCTCAACTCCATAATCTGTTAAGATTGATTTGATAATTGGAGTCATCAATTCAACAAGATCATGATTTGCTTTACGAACCTTTTCATCAGGGTCTTTAACGGATTTATCTATTGCTAAAGCCGTCCAAGCAGAAAGCATTCTCGATGAATCAATGAGTGCTTTAGCTCGCAATAGCATACGCCTTATGTCGGGGTGAACTAACAAAGGATCTGCCTCTTCTGAAGGTTTTTTAGCTCCTTTCAAGTCTCTGCCTTGCAATCTATCCTTCGCATACAACAAAGCATTTTGATATGAAATTTCAGCTACACCTAAACCCTGCATTCCGACTGCAATTCTTTCATTGTTCATCATTGAAAACATAGCTTCCAAACCCTTGTGAGGTTCGCCAACGAGATAACCTACAGAATTGTCAAAGCTTAGTACGCAGGTAGGAGAACCGTGAACTCCCATCTTTTCCTCTATTGATACGCAAGTAACACCGTTTCTATCGCCCAAACTGCCGTCATCATTGACCAAAATTTTAGGAATTAAAAATAAGCTAATACCTTTAACACCTGGTGGTGCGTCAGGCAATTTTGCAAGTACTAAATGAATTATGTTATCTGATAAATCATGCTCTCCAGCAGTTATGAAAATTTTCTGTCCGCTAACTCGAAAATCATCATTTTCAGGAACTGCCTTCGTTCTTATTAGACCCAGATCAGTACCACAATGAGCCTCCGTTAAACACATTGTTGCAAAGTATTCTCCGTTAAGGAATTTGGGCAAATAGATTTCTTTTAGTTCTTCGCTTCCATAGTTGTGCAAGCAATGATATCCTCCTTTTGTTAAGCCCATTAAAGTTCCTAGAGACATGTTAGTAGAGCAACATAGCTCATCTGTGTAGGTGTTAATTACGTTAGGAAACTCCATACCTCCATACTTCTTGTGACCGAAGAGAGAACTGAGTCCAGATTCTATTACTACTTTAGCAGCTTCTTTCATACCCGGAGATATAGTAACTTTACCTGAATCAAAAGTTGCTCCAACTGTATCGCCCTCTGCATTCGAAGAAAGCCAATACTCTCTTGCAATCTCCTCATATTGATCAGCTACCATTTCAATCATATCCCAAGTAGCATCCTCATAATTTTCATATCCTGCTAATTCCTTCTCAATATCCAAGACCTCTCGAAGGATAAATTCGTACTCTCTTTTCGGTGCTTTGTATTCAACCATTTTAATTCCTCAGTGGCTTACCTTTGGTAAGCATATGTTCAAATCTCTCCAGTGTAGCTTCAGTTTTTACTAAATCAACGAAGCTTTCTCTCTCCATTTCCAATAACTTATCTTCAGAAACTTTATCCAGAAAATCTGTATCTCCTCCAGTTAGGATGTAAGCTAATTTATCTGTTACAACAACGTCATGGGGAGTTGCGTGGCCTGATTTAACTAAGTCTGAAACTGCTAAATCTAATGCAGCTTTTCCTGATGGCCCTGGAAGGTGATATTCGTTAATGTCAGGTGCAGCATAGCCGTCAATTAATTGTAAACAGGTTTCTTTGGCATCATTGAGGACTCTAGAACGATTCATAGTTATTTGATCATGTTCAAGAAGGAATTTCATATCTTTTGCTTCCTGAGCACTTCCAGCAACCTTGGCAGTACCTAAATTTTCGAAAATTTTGACAATACTGCCCATAGGTCCCTTTGGAGATTTAGAGTCTGCGTTCCATCTCCTTAGCATCTCCTTACATCCTCCCCATGCAGGAACAACACCAACTCCTACTTCAACTAGTCCAATATAAGTTTCTGAATGAGCTTGAATTCTATCACAGGCAAGAAGAACTTCACACCCTCCACCTAAAGCTAATCCAGACGACGC
>JAYYHK010000095.1:0-2571 GCA_036148495.1 Thermoplasmatota archaeon
CAGGTCCATCTGGAGCTACAGCAGCATACTATTTAGCTAAACAAGGCAAAAGTGTTGCTCTAATTGACAGGGCTAAATTTCCTCGCGAAAAGGCCTGTGGTGGCGGTTTATGTGTTCATATCGAAGAATTTGATCATATAATATCAAATTGGGATGATTTTTTAGAATCAAAATGTCAGAGAGGAATCGTTTACGGTCCAGAATTTTTACCTGTAGATTACGTTAGTGAGAAGCCTTTCTTCTACAACATTCGTAGATTGCAATTTGATAATAAGTTGGTAGAATATGCAGTAGCAGAAGGAGCAACTTTGATTGAAGGTATTGCAGTTAAAGATTTCGAAGTTTCCGAAGACAAAGTTTCAGTCAAATTACGTAATGGCGATGAATTGAGCGGAGAAGTAATCATTGGAGCCGGAGGGTCTTATGATTTAGTTTCAAAAAGAATTAGGGAAATTGAAAACATGCCTATGAATTGGAGAGACGAAGATATTGCCATGGCGCTTTACTTTGAAGTAGATGTAGGCAGAGAATTCATGGATGAGGTTTATGGCGAGGAGAGAATATCTATGGCTCATATCAAATATGATGGACTCGATGGGTATGGTTGGTCGTTCTCAAAAGATACAGTTCTCAATGTAGGTATAGGTTGTCCCAGAAATATAATTAAAAAATTAAAAAGTGAGAAGAAAGGTTGGAGCGAAAGAAAGTATTTGCTAGATTACGTTGAAACCCTCAAGGAACAAGGATGGTTCCCTAAAGACATCGAAATTGATAGAAAAATGATTTCCGGCGCTAACATCCCTGTTGGTATGGGAATGAGTTGTACAGTAGGAGATAGAATGATGGTTGTGGGGGATGCAGGAGGTTTCGTTTCTCCACTATCAGGAGAAGGTCTCTATTATGCGTTAGATTCTGGCAGATTGGCTGCAGAATCATTAGACGTATTATTCTCTGAAGGCAACTTCAAGAAGCAAGATTTAATGCATTACCACAGAGCCTGGAGCTCTAAATGGGGAGATGATCTGGAATGGTTGAAAGTAGGATGGCACTTGTTGATGGTTATGCCAAACAGCCTGATAAAGTATGCAGCTTTGGATGAAGAAACTAAAGAATTCTTTACTCACATGTTTGTCGGTTCAATGCCAGCAGCAAAAATTAAGAATAAAGTTCTAGCTTTGATTGCAAAAGGTGTTTTGAAGCATGAAGTTTTAAGCTTAATGACAGGTAATAAGCAAACAGTTCCAGAGTTAGTCAGTTAAGCTAATTTTTTGTGGAAAGCCTTTAAGAAGTAAGTTTCTGAGTGGTTGTTATGCAATCTGAAGAGGATTGGGATGATGGCGATGATTGGGATGAAGAATATGATGATTCAGACTCATCTTCTATTCTTGATATGGAATTAGGAACCAAGCTGAAATTGGCAGGAGTTTTCGGAGTAGTTATTCTTATAATAATGTCATCCATGATATTTACTAATTTTGGATTCTATTCAGGAGCAGGCACAGTTTCTGTTTTGATTGATGTTGAGGAGTCTTTAAACCCAGAAGATCGAACGCTGGGAGCTTATATTCTAGCAACTTCTCCATCTTTCGGCAGTCTAAGCACAGAGGGTGATTTTACTATTTCAGTATCAGGTAGCCAAGTTTATTCAGGTAAATTTGAATTAAATGATGAAGGCCGTGGTTCTATTTCACTTGATTATTCTGAATTCTTTACTGTTAATGGAGAGTATACATTATCAGTAGATATTAAGGGTACTAAAGGCAGTGATTCAGTTGAATTGTATAAGAGTGCAAATTCAGTCAGAGGCGAGGTGCCAGTTTTTGATGGTAATTACCCCTTGAGTAAATCTGAAAATTTATTGATAAATCTTCAATTTAGAGCAGATGAAACTAATACATTTATTTCACCTTGGGTTCAAGGCTCTATTAAAATTTTCCACGCAGAAGAAATTTTTGATGACAATGAAGGAGAAAGCTATTGGAATAATGATGGCAATCGTAATTTTGAGGAAGTAGAAACTATTAGTTTTACGGTTGCAGGAGCTTCAATTAATTGGCAATACCAATCTGGAACTACAGACGATGGAGTTAGTTTGTGGTTAGATCCAAATGAGTTTTACAGTGATCGAGGTAGTGGCGATTATGCAGTAATTATCGAGTTTGTTAATGAATTAGGTGATGATGTATCTTCCAAAGAGGGTCAAACATTTTGGAAATGGTTTCACATATGCCAAACTAAAGCAGATGGCTCCTGTGACGGTAATAACTAATTTACCTGAAATCTCTCATTTTGGTTACGAGGAACCATAAATTCCATATTCCATCTTCCCATGTATTCAATTTTACTTCTCCTACGCGGGAGTGGAAAGGCACAGGAATCTCTACAGCTCTCAAACCTCTCTTGAAAGCTTCAATTTTGAATTCTTCTGAAAGTGGCATTCCATCGCTTGTTAAATTGACTTTAGATATCACTTCTTTTTTGAAAACCCACATGCCACTTTGTGAATCTTTTATGTTTATGCCATGAAAAAGATTTGTTCCAAAGGTAAGTCCCCAGTTTCCTATTTGGTGC
>JAYYHK010000096.1:0-4978 GCA_036148495.1 Thermoplasmatota archaeon
GGTTGCGGATGTCATTAATTTTCTAAGCATCAGTTTTAATACTTGCATTATATACCCATAATATCTTTACAAGGTTAAATGGCAGAAGAAGAGAAAATTGAAGACAATTCCATAGAGGAAGAAAAGGTTGATGAAGAATCTAAAAGCGAACCTCCAGCTAGTGAAGAAGAGGAAGAAAATGCACCTATTGAATACACAAAAAAACTAGGTGTTGAGGAAGAGGAAGAAGAGGAAGAAAGCACATTTACTGAATTCATCGATAATTGTATCGAATACCTTGACGGAAGAAGCAGAAAAGTAGTTCTTTGGACTCTAGGTATTTTTCTATTAAGTACTTTTAATTTTATAGCATGGAATTTTGTAGAAAGTGAATTTTTGAAATATACTGGAGTTTTACTCTCAACAATCTTACTATTTTCTGCAATGTGTGGAACATTAATCTCTTACAATGTGTACAACAAAATTCATGAAAAAAATGTAGATGTTCGACTGTCAGGACTTATACTATCTGTTGGTAGCGTTCTCGTGACATTATTCTTCATGATTTATCAAATTCAGACAAATGATTGCTTAACCGAATTCTCAGAAGCTAATTGTGACGCTGAGATTTCACTTAGGGCTGTAATAACAATCTCTGTCTATGCCGGTAGTATTGGTATCGTAATGCTAATTTATGGATTAGGATTACTCGAGAGAAATTTAGTGCCATACGCAGTAGCTATTGCATTTGGTGGATCACTAATCCTAACTATTGTACTACTAATGTCAGTTTATAGTTGGATTGAAGAATCTGTATGGCTGCTACTGATTCCACTCCTTTTCTTAGGAATGGGACTTGCCGGTTTGCACCACAGAAGATATCAACTTGCAGGTTTTGTTATTGGATGTTACATCACAGGGTTGGCTGGAATAGGATGGTTGATTGAACCTAATCTTGCCTCCGGAGGATTCTTAGGCGGAGGATTACCTATGACTGGTTCAGGATTACTATTTATTCTAAGAAGAACTGATCGAGAAGCAAGAGAAAAAATATTATCTAATTCTCAATCTTTATTAGAAAAAGGATTTCCAAGTAAGGCATTAGATGCTGCAAATAGACTGATTCGACGAGCCCAACGGGATGGAGTTTTGATGCAAGACTCTCGAATGTGGTTAAGTAAAGCCAGAGCATTAACAGGTCATAGAGAATATGCAAGATCACTTACGTACTATTCCATGGCCCTTGAAATCGATGAAAATAACGAAGATTTATGGTTTGAAAAAGGTGAATTACATCGCAAGTTGAAACAATGGGAAGAAGCTGAAGCATGTTACCTAAATGCTACTGAGATTAGATATACATACGGCGAAGCTTGGTTAAAATTAGCTCAAATGAAGGAGCGAAGAGATAACCTGCGCGAAGCTGAAGATGCTTACGTAATTGCTTTAGAATTGGAAAGTAATCATGGTTTTGCATATCTAGGATTAGGAAGAGTACAATCAAAGTTAGAAAGAGTTAAGGAAGCACTGAAATCTATCGAAAAATCTATCTCATTGCTTAGTGATGACTATCGACCTTACATGGTTAGGGGTGACATTTACTTCGGTATTGGTGATTATGAAAGAGCCGATGCTAAAGGATATTCAAAAGCTGTAAACATTCGTCCTGATTTGAAAAATGGTTGGAGAAAGTTAGCTAAAGTTTACCGATCCCAAGACAAAAAAGAATTACTAATTATGGCACTTTCAAGAATTCTGGAAATTGATTCCGAGGATCAAGCTGCATTATGGGAAAGAGCTGAATGCCATTTTGATGAGAAAAAATTGGGAGACTCAATGGGAGACATTCATCGCCTATTAGCACTAAATCCTGGCAATCAAAAAGCTAGAAAATTCAAAGCTAAAATTCTGGAAAAACTTGATACGAGAGAGTGGGATTAATGTTCAAATTAAAAATACGAAATTTGAACAGTGATTACGGCAACACAAATGAACAACTTGTGGCTGATTTCCTTAGGTCAATCGGATTTCTAGGAAATGATGGGGGAAGAAATAAAGTTACTAAAAGATCTCAAACCGGAATTTTACTTTTTACTAAGTGCTTGATACCTAATCCAAAAAAATCTTGGACAACTAGTGAAATTGCAAAAGAACTTGGTGTACCTTTACAAGCAATTTACAGACATTTACAATGGCTAAGAGAAGCTGGGTTCTTGACCGAAGATTTTCCTGGAAAAGCTGAAGACCCCAAAAAAGTTAGACTTTGGCATTACGATCTAAACAAGGCTTGGTCTGGCGTAGAGAATAGAGCTAGAATTTGTTTAGAAACATATCGTGAGATAATAAACAATTTAAATGAAAAATTAAAAGAAGCAAAAAACGAGGTTCCCAGTGACATGATAAATGTAGGAAAAGAAGAAATTTTTGAGATAAATCTAAGAGAGGTGAAAGTAGAAGAGAATTCTACGTATGAGGATAATTTAGGTATTCTAGGTAGAGGGATTGGCCTTCTATCAAATCACCATTACCCATACAATGAATCTATGCCTCACAAAATTATAGATGAATGTTTTTTACAACGACCTGACAGGGCTTGGACTGCTGAAGAAGTAGCTGCTTGGATAGAAACTACAAGACCTACTGCGTACAGGCATTTGAACAAGCTCATCTCATTAGGGCTTATCGAAAGATGCAGAGCTGCTGATGGCGGACCTCCAACAAGTGCATTCCACTTGCGTAAGGGATCTCTAAAGAAGGGTTGGCAAAAGATTGAAACCGAAATTGAGCTTATTTTAGAGCAATACAAAAAAACAATAAAACAGATATCTGAAACAAATGAATAAACACCATCCTGCCAACAATTTAACTCCTAAAGGAGACTATCTCAAAAATAAAAATGTCTGGTTAGCCATAACTGGTTCTGTATCTTGTGTAGAGAGTGTAGGAATCGCTAGAGAGTTAATAAGATATGGAGCAAATGTAACTATTGTTGCAAATAGAGCTGCTCTTGAATTAATCGGAGAAAAAGCACTTGAATTTGCATGCGGAAAACCAATTATTAAAGAAATAACTGGCCAAGTTGAACACGTAATTGCTGGTCATGATGCTGATTTACTGATAGTAGCTCCATGTTGTGCAACCAGTCTAGGAAAAATGGTTCACGGAATCGGAGATAATCCACCGATGTTAGTAGCTCTAACTTGTATTGGAGCAAAGACACCGATGATAGTTGCACCCGCAATGGACAAAAATATGGCTAATTCAAAAATTATTAAACAAAATCTGAAAGAAGTAAAGGAATTTGCAACTATTTTAGATCCAACTATGGTTGAAGGTAAAGCCAAATTACCTTCCAAATTCAGGATAACTGCTGAAGCATGCAAGATTGCTGGAAAAAATGATTTAAAAAAAAATAAAATTCTAGTAATAGGTGGCGGAAGTAGTGAAGAAATCGATGATGTTAGAGTAATAACCAACAAATCAACTGGTAAAATGGCTAAGCACCTTGCTGAGGCCGCATTCAATATGGGGGCTGATGTTGAACTCTGGATGGGGGAGACAACCGAAGTGGTCGGCGAGTGGATTAGTCAACAAAAATTCAATTCTGTTGAAGATTTATCTAAAAAAATAAAGAAACTTAGTAAGTATGACGCGATACTAGTTCCTGCTGCATTATCTGATTTTGTTCCCGTAAAAACTAAAGGAAAAATAAGCTCACAAAAAATTCCCGAAATAAAATTAAAGAAAGCAAAGAAGGTGATTGAATTATTAAGAAAAAAACATAAGGGTAAACTGTGTGCTTTCAAACTTGAATCTGGTTTAACTGATAATAAATTAATTGAAAAAGGAAAAACGTTACTAAAAAATGCTGATATTGTAGTTGCAAATCATTCCAAAGTTTTAGGGGATGAAAATACTAAATTAGCTATCATAACAAAGAAAGGGAATAAGTGGATCGAAGACACAAAAATTAATGCTTCAAAACAAATCCTAAAGGAAATTGTAAAAAAAATCTAAGCTTTGTGAGCCTGTAATTTTCTAATATTTATTGTAAGAAGTGCATTTCGAATTACATCTTCCGGAACTCTTTCTAAAATTCCCATTACTTGTAATTCATCAATAATGTTACCACCGTGGTATGTTGCTTCTCGAGGTTTAAGGCCAAATTCCCTAATCAGATGACGCTCAATTACTCTTTTAGCCGTTGTTGAGTGGCCTGGGTAATATGTTTCTTGTAGCATCTCAATTACAGATTTTAATCTAATCTTGAAGTTCTTTTTTTTCTCAGCTTCTATTCTTTGTTTTTCGTCCAAGATTACCTCTATAGCTGTTTATTCAGCTGAAAGGTGTCGTAATAAACGTATGCCTTAGCTTAATTCTAAAACCCCCCACCAATGTATCAACTATCAGCCGAGGTCGCTTAGCCCGGTATAGCGCGGGCCTGGAAAGCCCGTGGGAGCAATCCCTCGCGAGTTCAAATCTCGCCCTCGGCGCCATTTTACTTTGAAAATTTGTAAACTAAAATTAATATTCAGCAAAAACCTCTGATTTTCCATCCTTTATCGAGTAAATTGTCCAAGTTTCAGACTTTTCACCACCCATACCTGGCGATCCTGCAGGCATTCCTGGAAGTGAAATTCCATCAATATCAGGTTTTTCTTCAAGAAGTTGATCTATAATTTCGAAGGGGACATGCCCAACTACATAGTACCCTTCTACTAATGACAAATGACAACTTCTTTTGTCATCAGGAATTTGATATTCATTCATGATTGTCTCAATATCACCCACATTTCTAACTTCAACTTCCCAACCATCGTCCTCCATCATTTCGACATAAACACCGCAACATCCGCAAGTTGTAGTTTTGTAAACAATAACTTCAGACTTTTCAGAAGAGTCGAACAGATTGGATATGATTATTCCCAATATGAAGCAAAGTAAAACACCACTCACAACATAAGGTTGTGGATTACTGGATATTCGATTTATCAGTGAA
>JAYYHK010000097.1:0-13182 GCA_036148495.1 Thermoplasmatota archaeon
GTTACCGTTCAGATTACCAATTTTGAGGGTAAAGGAGACCGGGTATTAGCTTCAGCGTCATCGATGGACTTAGAAAAGATGGGTTGGAAAAACTCAAAGACAAATTTACCGGCCTCTTATCTATCTGGAAAATTGGCTGCTAAAAACGCTGTTAAAGCCGGAGTATCATCTGCAGTCTTAGATATCGGAAGAATCACTCCTATCTCAGGAAATCGTGCTTTCGCAGTGTTAAAGGGGCTTGTAGATGGAGGCCTAGACATTCCACACTCTGAAAATTCATATCCTTCAGACGATCGCATTAATGGAAGTCATATCTCTGATAAAATTGTAAAGGATTTTGATAAAGTTTCAAAAAAAATGGATGGTAAGAAATGAGCGAAGAAGAAAAGAAAACCGAAGGCAAACCGTCTGAAAAGTCTAGTTCTGGATACAAAGGTGAAGGATCTAATAATGACAATAGGCCCAAAAGAGGACCTCCATTATCTCCTGCTCAACAGAGAAGAAAGGCTGCAGAAGAAAGAATCTCAAAATGGACTCCTAAAACTGAGTTGGGTAGAAAGGTCGTTTCTGGTGAAATTACTACTATCAAAGAAGCTCTTGCAAGTGGATTACCTCTAAGAGAAGCTCCAATTGTTGATTTACTTATTACTGATATGATGGAAGAAGTTATAGATATTCATATGGTCCAAAGAATGTCTGATTCTGGTAGAAGGGTTCGCTTTGCAGTTACTACGATTGTTGGAAATGGAGATGGAGTAGTTGGATTGGGGCGCGTTTCTGGAAAACTAGTAAGGCCTACAATTACAAAAGCAATCGATCGTGCCAAATTAAACATTATTGAAGTTCGCAGAGGAAGTGGTTCTTGGGAATGCTCTACAGCTGTTCCAAATTCCTTACCGTTTGAAGTGTCAGGAAGAACTGGTTCTACTAGAGTTAAAATTAAGCCTGCACCACCTGGTGTTGGATTAGTGACAAACCAAGTTGGACAAATTATGCTAAAACTTGCTGGCGTAGAAGATGCATGGTCATTTACAAGAGGACAAACTCAAACCATTTACAACTTCGCTAGTGCAATGTTCAAAGCGTTGGAAAAAACTCAATCTACTAAATTATTGCCTGGTCAAGAAGAATTTCACAACATGATTAAAGGAGTGAAACAAGAATGAGCTGGGCTGTTGTTAGAGTTAGAGGATCTGTTAATGTTAATCCAAAAATTAAAGAGACCATGAAGTTAATGAGGTTGAACCGTGTGAATCACTGCGTTATTGTTCCAGAGAATGATACTTACACTGGAATGCTTAACATCATTAAAGATTACGTGACATGGGGAGAAATTGATTCTGATACTACTGAATTATTATTACAAAGCTCAGGAAAAACCAGCGGAAATTCTGATTTCTCTAAAGAACATTTAAAAGAAACATCTTTCAAAACCATGAAAGCTTTAGCCAAAGGATTAACTGAAGGAAAAACTGTCATGAGAGATGTACCTGGTTTGAAACCTTTGTTTAGATTACATCCACCTCGAAAAGGATACGAGGGAATTAAACGTAGTTTCAAGGAAGGTGGTGCTTTAGGATATAGGGCTGACAAGATTAATGCGTTACTAAGGAGGATGCAATATGCCCAGGCGTAAAGCTCTGAAAACCGGAAGTCGAACTAGAGGTCGCGGTCACAAGAAAGGCCGTGGTGCTGGACTAAGAGGCGGCCGTGGAAATGCTGGCTGCCATAAGACTAAACGAATTATGTACGAACGTGTTGGCCGAATATGGGGAGCTCATGGATTCAAGAGACCACAAACTGTTGTTATGGCTAACAATGCTATAAACTTGAAAGTTATTGAAGAAAGTGCAGCCGAATGGGTTGATCAAGGAAATGCATCAAAGAAAGGAAAAGTTGTATCTATTGATTTGAAGAAAATGGGATATGATAAATTATTAGGTACTGGTGTGCCTAGTCAAGCTTATAAAATTACAATAAGTGCTGCCTCTGCAAAGGCCGTGGAAAAAGTTGAGGCGGCTGGTGGAGAGGTCATAAATGGCTGAAGAAAATATACCTAGAAATCCCGCACAGGCAATCTTGCCTTGCTTGTTTATGATTTTCCTATATGCATTATGGTACAATTGGAAATCTCCCGAAAGTACTGCTGCAACTTTTATGGGATTAGGTACTATCGGAATCACTTGGCTCGTTTACATGGGCGCTTCATATTCAGGTGAAGGTTCAAAATTACACGGGCTAAAACCAATAATTGGAAGAATGCCTACCGTACAAAAACCGGAAGGGCACGTACACTTTAGAACAAAAATGACATGGACCTTGGCAATTCTAATTGTATACTTTGCCATGACAAACGTAGCTTTGTATGGTCTTGGTGGAGAAACTATTGATTTATTCAGTCAATATCGCGCGATTTTAGCTGGAGCTAGTGGAAGTTTAATGCATTTAGGAATTGGTCCCATTGTTACTGGAAGCATTATCATGCAGCTATTTACCGGTGCAAAAATTATTAACTTAAACTTACAAGACCCACGAGATAAAGAAATATACCAAGGAACTCAAAAAGTATTGGTAATTGTAATGATTATCGTTGAATCTGTTCCACAAGTATTTGGTTTCTTAGAACCTAGTTCTTCTCTTGTTGCTGAAGTCGGTCTTACTTGGGCTAGAATGACAATTATTACTCAATTAGCAATTGGATCTTATCTAGTATTTTTGATGGACGAAAGTGTATCTAAATGGGGTATTGGATCAGGTATCTCTCTATTTATTGCTGCTGGAGTTTCTCAGGCAATATTTACTGGAACTTTGAACTGGGAACCGGCTCCAGGAAGCGGCACTGAAACTCCTTCTGGAACTCTTCCTATGATTTTATGGTACATTAAAAATTCATCTACTCAAGACTTGAGTGGAGGCGGCTACGAAGCTATTTTGTTGGCTCCGCCTAATCCATTAGTTGCTTTAATTGGAACGTTTATTGTATTCCTAATTGTGGTTTATGTTGAATCCTCAAGGATTGAGTTACCTCTAGCGCATGGAAAAGTAAGGGGAGCAAGAGGAAGATATCCTATTAGATTAATTTATGCAAGTAACATTCCAGTAATTTTGATGGCTGCATTATTAGCAAACGTAAACATGTTTGCTCTCTTGTTTTGGTCTCATCCAACAATGTCTAAGTGGCCAATTTTAGGTCATAACTGGAGACTTGGGGCCTTTGACACTACAGACGGAAGCAATCCTGTACCTACAATGGGGCTTGCCTACTACGTGAATAGGCTAGCGGGACTTCAGGATTGGTTCTTACCGCTGGTAAGTCCTGACAAATATGGCGCATACATGGGAGATCACGAGCCATGGCAACTCGTCGCACACATCATCATTTACATGTCTATTATGGTCTTTGGATCTATTGTTTTTGCTAAATTTTGGATTGAAACAACTAATATGGGCCCTGAGGCTGTAGCTAAACAAATTCAAGGATCTGGTATGCAAATCCCAGGTTTCCGTAGAGATCCTAGAATTGTTGAAAAGGTGTTGGAAAGATACATTCCTACTGTCACCGTCTTCAGTGGAGCTGTTGTTGGATTTTTAGCTGCTGGTGCTGATATGATTGGTACTGTTGGGCAATCTTCTGGTACTGGAGTTCTTCTTACCGTAGGAATTATGATACGCATGTACGAGCAAATTGGAAAAGAACAAATGATGGAAATGCATCCAGTTCTTCGAAGCTTCTTTGGCGAGGATTAATGCCTATTTACGGGGAATCCATAATAGGAGAAGATTGCTTTATTGATTCAGATGCTCTGATAGGCTATCCACATGCAAAGGAACTTGAAAAGGACTCTAAAGAAATTGCTGGATGTAAAATTGGAAAAGGGTCTATTATACGTCCCGGCTCTGTGTATTCAACAGCAGAATTAGGCGATAATACGAGAACTGGACATAATTTTCTTGTTCGTGAAAATACCGTAATAGGAGATGGTTGTCTAATTGGAACTAATGTCGTTGTGGATAATGACTGTAAAATTGGAAATTATTGTAGTTTTCAAACTGGAGCATACATACCAACCGGAACAGTAATTGGTGATAGAGTGTTTTTAGGTCCTAATGCATCACTTACAAACGATAAAATGCCTCTAAGAACTGAATATCTCTGTGAGCCGATTACTATTGAGAATGATGTTTCAATTGGCTCAAACGCAACTATAATGCCAGGTATAACTCTGGGTGAAGGTGCATTTATTGCAGGAGGGGCTGTTGTAACTAAAGACGTTCCTTCTTGGCATTTAGCAAAAGGCTGTCCTGCCGTTTTTAGTGAACTTCCAGAAAATTTAAAAAAACCTAACAGACTGGGACCATAGAATGAGTATTGTAATCGTTACTGGAGTTCCTGGTGTTGGCAAAAGTACAGTCATGAATGCAGCTAAAGATTTCGGTTATGACATTGTAAATTTCGGGACTACTATGTTTGAAGAAGCACAAAAGGAGGGTGTTTCCAATCGTGATGATTTGAGAAAACTACCTGTTGATGTTCAAAAAAGGTTACAGAAGCAAGCTGGTGAAAAGATTGGCCAAATGGACAACGTTATTGTTGATACTCACGCTTCAATACTTACTCCCTCCGGATATCTTCCCGGGCTTCCCGAGTGGACTGTAAAAGCTATTATGCCAAATACTATTGTACTTGTAGAAGCTTTGCCTGAAGAAATTGAAAATAGACGATCTAAAGATACTACGAGAGCTAGAGACAAAGACGACATTGGATTACATCAAAGAATTAATCGTGAATATGCTATAGCTGCAGCCTTTATGACTGGGGCAACTGTTGGGTTTGTTCCTAATAATGATAATAAAATTGATATTGCCGTGGAAGAATTTAAGAAAATTTTAGGAAAATAATGGCTGAAGAAAAACAGACAGTTGAAGAAGAGATGAGGCCTCCTGCAATAGGTGGAACTTTTCTGACCATGGCTTTCATGCTTTGGATAATTATTAATCCAGAACTAAGAGACTTTATGGGAGAGTCTGCTGGTGCCGTACTGGAACCTCGAATTACTTTTGATTACCAATACCCTGTGTTAACTTTCCTTTTTGCAGGAATTATTATGATCTCATTTACTACAATTATCCGTCATTTCATTATTGACTGGGAAAAAATGGCTGAGATTCAAACCAAAATGGGAGCATATAACAAAGCAATGGGAGAGGCAAGACAAAGTGGTAACGAAGCTAAAATGAAAAAACTCTTTGCAATGCAGCCCCAGATTATGATGTTACAAAGTGAGATGATGTCAAATCAGATGAAACCAATGGCATTTACCATGATAATTGCAATTCCAATTATTATGTGGTTACGAATTTTTGTTAATGAAATGGATTTACAAGTAATGTCATTACCTTGGGAATCAAATTATAGTCTCGATGATGATTTGTGGATTTTACCTCATTGGATTTTAGTCTACTCTGGATTATCTTTACCGTTTGGACAAGTTATCATGCGCATCTTGAAAATTAGCTCAAACGCAGGATCAAAACAACTACCTTAACCTTCTTTCCAAAATCTTTCCAAAGTTAGTTTTTCGAAGAAATACTTTTCCTCACGAATAACTGTCCTTTTCTAATCGACGTTGAGGTCCTTCATCTTACTTGATATAATTAGATAAATACTTCCATCTTTATCAAGGTAATTTTTAGCTTTAGAAAGAAATTCTACTGTAAATTCCGAACCCGTAGGACCGCCTTCTACAGCTAAAGCTAATTCTGGATCATTATAATCATCTGTTGGAGGCAAATAGGGAGGATTGCAGACAATGGAATTAAACTTACGATCTTGTAATTCTTCAAACATATTACCTTGTATTACTTCGATATTTACACTATTTTGTTTTGCATTAAATTTTGTTGCTTTTACTGCTTTTGGGTTGATGTCTACAGATGTTACAGTATTTTCATTCTTAGCCATATGAATAGATACTATTCCAGATCCACAACCTATCTCTAACACTGAACCTAAATCCTTTGGAAGATAATTGCACATCATCCAAGAATCTTCTGCTGGTTGGTAAACGCCTCCGAATTCTTTTATTTTAATATCTCCCATAATTGACCATAAGAAAGGTTATATAACCGTTTATTTAAACATATATAACTAATGGTATGGAAAAAAGGAAAAAAACCAGAACAATATTTATTCACAATCACGGAAGAATTCACTAATGACTGGAATACTTTCAAAAATGAGGCAAGTGAAAATAAGCAAAATATTAGTAATTTACTAAGAAATACTGTAAGTTCTAAAATAAATAATGATAAGAAAAAAAAAGCCTTAGTCCTAAGTCCTCATACTGACGACGCTGAACTGGGTTGTGGAGGTACTATCGCAAAACTCATAGAAGAAGGCTGGGCTGTTCATGTAATTTACTTCAGTGCTGTTAGAACTAGATTTCCCCAACTAGTGAATGAAGCTGAAAACTCAGCTAGGATTCTGGGAATGTCATATGAAATTTTAGATTTTAATACTCGTTACTTTCCCAGAGATCGTCAGGACATATTGCAGATTTTACACGACCATTCTCGTAAAGAAAATTATAATCTTGTCTTTACTCCGACAACGACCGATATTCATCAAGACCATGGAGTAGTAACTACTGAGGCAAAAAGAATTTTCAGAAAATGTACTTTGCTTGGTTATGAATTACCCTGGAATAACCTAGATGTTTCTCTTAACTGTTTTATTCCTCTAGAAAAAAGACACATCAAAAAAAAAATCAGTGCTCTAGAATGCTATAATACACAAAAAAAACATCCGTATTTTGATAAAAATTTTTTGGAATCTGTAGTTAAAATGAGGGGAGTACAGCTTTCAACGCCTTTTGCTGAAGGGTTTGAAACAATTAAAGTGAGGTTAGATCAATTAATATGAAAAAAGTGGCAATGATTATGGATCAAGACCTTCTTTCATTTAATGAAGATCACAGAGTTATTCGCGAATCTAGAGCTCTACTCAAAGAAAAGTATGATGTTACTGTTTTCTGTTGGGCTCGAGGATTAGATAAGTATGAAACTCGTTGGGAAGAAGAAAAAAATGGAATAAAGACCGTTCGAATCTTTCAAGAAGAATCGGAGGGGCTCTTTTCTAAAGGCAAAGCTGAAAGAAAAGCAATGTCTCAAATTGTAAAAAAAATTGAAGAATACGTTCCTGATATAATTCATGCCCATAATCTTGAAACGTTGGAGGGTGCAGCTGAGGCAGCTAAGTTCAATAATGCCAAACTAATATTTGATATTCACGAAGATATTCCTGCTGTGAAAGGAAAAAATGGGTGGTTTTTAGGCAAGAACTACGCTAAAATGCAAAATTCTTTACTGAAGAAAGTAGATGCTGTTATTACTCCGTCTGATGAAATAGCAAGCGAAATCGAAAATTCTATTGTTTTGTTTAATTCTGAGTCTAGGAAAAATATAGAAAAGTTGGTTGAAAATCACAGATTCGGACTAAATGGAATTGTGGCTGGTTACATTGGGACTCTTGAGAAAGAAAAATTAGAAAAAATCCTTACTGCAGGTTCAGCAATTAATGCTGTTAGCTTACTTATCGTAGGTGGCCCTTTTGAAACTCAAAAAGGGTACAGTGAAATTATAGAAGAATTAGAAGAAATGGCCACTGAAAAAGGAGCTAATGCAAAGTTTACTGGGCCTTTACCATACAGTATGATGGGAGAATGCTACGCAGCTTGTGACATAATGATGGTCGGACCATACAGTCCCGAACCTCTGAAAGATGATTTAGTGCCTGAAGAATTGTTAAATTCAATGGGGCATAAAATCCCCGTTGTTGTTGAGCCTTACAAAGCCAGAAAAAGAATCGTTGAGAGATATGAATGTGGAATTGTGTCAGACGATTGGTCGGGTGCTTTAATTAAATTGGCAGATGATAAAAAATTGAGGACTACATTAGGATTAAATGGACACAAGGCATACAAAATGAACTACGCTTGGGAGCTCCAAGAAGAGAAATTATTAAATCTTTACAAAAATCTATGAGGCACAGTATATGAAAATTGGAATTTTACTAGGGGTTGACTTTGTTGAGCCTAAAATAGATAAACGTGTTTTTTTAATTGCAAAGGCTCTGAAGAATGATGGCCATGAACCTCATGTATTTTGTTGGTCGAGGAGGGTTGAATATGATGAATCGAGAGGCGAATACAAAGGCGTTCCTTTTACTAGAATTAAACAAGACTTACCTCAAGTAGGGTTACCATTCATAACCAAGATTCCTGCTTACTTTAGTTTAGTCCGTAAAATGATGAAAAAGTTGAATGACTTTAAACCAGATATAATAACTTCCACAGACTTAGATATGTTACCGATGGCAATTCTTGGTAAATTCTTTTTCCAAACTCGGCTGGTTTATGATGTGCATGAACATTGGCCACTAATGGAGTACAACCAAAGCAAGCCTCTTGGTGTTTTCACAAATTACCTTGAAAATTTGTTGCTTCCTGCTGTCGATGGCGTTATAACAATTAGTAACATATTGGGTTCTAGGTACGAAAAATCCAGTAAAGATACTATTGTACTACGGACAGCGCCCTTTCTAGAAGATGTGAACAAGTTAAACTTTATACCTAGAAAAAAAATAAGAGAAGTTTTGGGCATCGGGCCCGATAATGTTCTAATTGGTTACATGGGTTCATTAATGCCTGATAAAGGTATAGGAATGATGGTCGAAAGTTTTAGTGAACTATACAAGCAAAGCCCTGAAACCAAAATAAGATTCGTCATTATCGGAGGACCAGCTAAATTTCTGAGTGAACTGAAAGAGCTTGGGACAAAATTAGGGGGTGACAAAATTATAACTTTCAAAGACTTTGTAAAACATGAAGAAATTCATAATTATTTTGGAGCCCTAGATTTATCAATTATACAATATAGCTCTGTACCATGGGCTAATCTCGCAATGGCTCACAAAATAATCGAAGGGTTTGCATATGGAGTCCCTGTTATTGTAAAAAATTTTAAAGAAAGATCTGACTTTGTCAGAAGACATAAAAGCGGATTTGTTTTCAGTGATGATAGGCCTGGAATGGTTGCTAAAGCTATATCTTCACTTGTTGATTCAGGATTAATTCCTAAGTTAGGACAAAATTCCAAGAAAGAATTTGAAAATGTACTTTGCTGGGAAAAACAAATTGACAAATTAACTAGAATGATTGATAGTTTTGAGTAAACGTTAGAAGTTTTCGATTATTTCTATTATTCTTTCGGAGACTCCACTTTGTCCAAAAATATTATTTGGGGATTTTATGGGCATAAATTCATTAATTACTGAAACAATTTCGTCTTTTTCTAAATCTATTATTCTATTCCATCCTTCCGCTACTGTTTCAACCCATTCTGTTTCTCTAAGAGTTATGCATGGTTTCTCTAATACGAAAGCTTCTTTTTGAATTCCGCCAGAATCTGTGACAACTTTCTGACAACCATTGAGAGCTTGGAGCATATCCAAATAACCTAATGGTTCTGTAACAATTATATTTTCTTTTTTAATTAAATCAGATAAATTAAATTCTTGTATTTTGTTCCTTGTACGCGGATGTAATGGAAAGATAACTTTGTACTCTAAGTTCGAGAGAGCCGTCATAATTTTTCTCAACCTTGATGAATCGTCCGTGTTGATTGATTTATGGCATGTAAATAGCAAATAATCTCCTTCTTTTACAGAGAAATCAGAGGAAAAAGTTGATTTGTCTCTCGCTCTTTCTAAATTACTTTTCAAGACATCGCAAGTAACGTCTCCGACTAAGTGAACGTTGTCTGTTATACCCTCATTTTCTAGATTCTTACGTGCTGATTCTGTTGGAGGGAAATTAATATCTGATATGTGGTCTATAATTTTTCTATTAATTTCTTCTGGTTTATTCCGATCAAAATTACGCATCCCTGCTTCAACATGAGCTAACTGAACTCTTAATTTTCTAGCTGCCAAAGCAGCTGCCATACTTGAATTTGTATCTCCAAAGACTACTACAAAGTCAGGCTTTTCTGATATGAGTACTTTCTCAATCCTTTCCAGAATTCTTGCAGTTTGTTCCCCGTGAGTTCCGGAACCTACCTCCAAATTGTAGTTTGGCTTAGAGATGCCCAAATCATTGAAGAAGAAATCTGATAATTCTTCGTCATAATGCTGACCTGTATGAATTATAACCTCTTCATGATTAGCTCTGAGTGCATTAGATAATGGCCCTAATTTTATGAAATTCGGTCGTGCTCCGACAATTGTTGCTATCTTCATAAATATCCTGTTTTTCTCAAGTTTTCTTTAAGAAGGGGTGTAGCTAACGCTACCTCTTCATTTGATAAAGGATTTGAAACTAGTGTAGAATAATCTTCATACCTCACAATTTCACAATTTTCTTGAGCCCAGTCCCATGTTTTGTTGATAACTTCATTCCACTGTGAACTGGCTTCTTGCAAATTAATTCTGTATTCTGATACTGTTTGGCTATGGCCCCAGACTTTGTTTATAATACTACTAACTACATTACGACCGTCTCTTACGATGTAATATATTTTAACGTTTGGAAAAGTATGCTTTATCCATTTTAAAAAATCTATATTTACTTCATGATTCAAAGAATGTTTTTCATAATCTTTAGTATGGATTATAGGAACGGGAGCTGAAATATAATTGTTCCATTTTTGTAATTCTTGATAATACCTAAATGAAGAAATTGTGTGTTTGTTCTCTAAAGAAAATTCTACTTGATTATCATCTCCAAGCTTCGCAGCCAACATTTTTGTTCCTGAGCGTTCACATCCCACAACTAAAATTTTCATAATTTATATTAAACATTTAGCTAAAGGTTCGGTTATACCGTTTTCGGGCTTTTCGATTCTTAATTAATTTTAAGAAGATAAGTTCAGAATCGCGATAGCTACCTATATCATATGCTGTAGCAAAATTAACGATTTGTATCTTGAAAGATTTAGCAAGTATTACAGATGTAAATCAGTTTGTTATCTGTCGATACTGCTTCTATCGTTGATTCGTTCTGCATGCAGATTTCACAAATAACAGCCTTAAAATGTTGATCTGTGGTAGTTTTGAACATATAACATTGCCAAATTGAGAGTATATAAGTGTTAAAATCTAGTGGGTAAATTATCTGCGCCCATTTTACGATTAGTGCACTACATTACTGCAATGAAAATGTAAAATTCTGGCGCCAGGGGAGAGATTTGAACTCCCGAGGGATTACTCCCAGTGGCTTTCGAGGCCACCGCAATACCGGACTATGCGACCCTGGCTAATTATGTCCAGATATGTTAGAACTTAATGTTCACGGTAACTATTTTTGCTCCTTTCCCAGTGAATTCTTATGGAATGGCAAGTAACAATTGATGACGACGTGAGAAAAATTAATCTTCCTGATGGAAGTACGGCTAATGATCTTGTAAATCATTTGGAATTACATCCTGATGGAGTCCTGGTAGTTACAGATGAAGAAAAAATGAAACCCGTGCCTCTTGTTGTTGCTTTACCTCAAAAGCCAATTAGAATTATTCTAGTGGCTTCTGGAGGATAACAAACGATATTATTTATTAGTCTGGAATACATGTCTGTAGAGGCTTACTAAGTTATGGCAAGGAAATCAGTGAAAAAGGAGACAACTGCAAAAAAGAAACCTCCTAAAAAATCCCCTGCCAAAAAGAAAACTTCACCTAATAAAAATACCACTACTAAACAAACTAAATTAGAAACTAATAAAAAAGGAAAATTAACTGTTAGTCAAAGAGAGAGAGACGAGATTGATGCAGTAATGGATGCTTTGTGGGCTTTTGTGGATGCTCTAAAAAATTCTTGGAAAAATGCACGACCCATTTTACTGGCTGGAATTATTATTGGATTAATTGGAGTAACTTTTTCTGGATACGGACAAGAACTAGTCGGTGTTGAGCAATCAGGAATTTGGTACGCAATAACTGAAGATCCTGATGATTTAGAATCTTCTTTTGACCCTGTTTTCAATAATAGACAGTATCTAGAATATTCAAATGGAGATGAAATAAGAATTGAAGGGAAATTAACCAGTATTCGATACTATGGAGATATTGAAAACGGACTTTACCCCATTCCTCCAGCTGGCTTAGATCCTGGTGTAGCTCCAGGAGATAGTTACAAAATACTAAATCCTGGATTTACTGAGTCCTTATTCCCTGTTTTATCTGAGAATAACAGTGAAATGAACATTAATTTTGCAAGCGGTCTAGAATTTCAAAGAGTTCACTTCAATAACACAAATTTAGACGCTGCTGTATTTACAAATGTAAAATTTACTGATGTCTTATTTTCTGATTATTCTTTTACAGATTCCTTTTTTATTGACTGTGTTTTTGAAAGAGTTACTTTTGCTAACGTAAATTTTAGTAAATCCGTAATGTCTAACGTAACTTTTGATGCTGTTCTATTCAATAACGTCACAATGGATTCTAATAGAATTGAAAATAGTAATTTGGATACTTTCTTGGTTCGAAGTTCTACTTTCACCTCAGTTACTTTCGATAAAACTAAAATCACCGGAACCAAATGGTCACAATCTGCACTAAATGACGGAATATTCCAAAGAAGCTCAATGGATGTTGTAATTTTCAGAGATCTGGAAGTTAACAACTTTTATTTAATTGATTCAAAGATTAATTATAACTTTGATGTCCCGCTAACATCTACTTTTGATCACACTTTTATTGAACTTGGAGAAGCTACTATTGTTGTGGGAGGAAATGTCGAAAACGAATATGCTGCCGGAGCTCACCTTTATTTTGGAAATGCTAAAGTAAAATTAGGGGGGTTGGCTGCTGGGACTGCTCCAACATATGGTGGTTGGGAACCTGGGAGTGTAACTGGCCAAGGTTTCCAAAAACTAAATTCAGGTAACTTATCTGTGAATTTAAATTACGAATACATATACTCTGACTCAAAAGATGTTGATATCACTTTTTGGTGGAACATTGCGTTTGACTGTATTGCAATATTAGGCCTTGGAATCCTGATATATGCTATCGGTGGGCCTAGCGCAATGTTAGGACTTTTCAAATTCCTTTCACCATTCATCATGACCGGGGCCTTCTTTGTTGTAATGTTTTTGAGTATGGGGCAGAGAGAATTCCTTATCTTGT
>JAYYHK010000098.1:0-3459 GCA_036148495.1 Thermoplasmatota archaeon
AATTTCACGATGACCTTTGCGAATCTCACTGTCTAATGTCCCCAGTAAAATTCCATCTTCTTTGTAAAGTGATAATATAGATTCTACATCGTTAGAGCAAACGGTTTCCATCCACTCTTGAACGAAATCGCGAGGAGTCTTCATGAAAATACCTTTCCGAACTCATTTTTAAATTTATCTAAATCTTCTTTTTCAAGATTATTGATCCCACCGGCTTTTTCCCTACCTCCACCACCAAAAGCTTTGCAAAGATTTCCTGCGCCATATGGATTGTTCAACGAAGATCTAACTGAAATGCGATAAGTACCGTCTGAGTTAGTAACTGCAATTGCGCATGCTAAATCTTTGTTAGAATTTACTAAATAATTACCAAAAGTGCCCATTATTCTATGTGACCACTCTTCATCAGGAAATTTGTAAATTACACCTTTATCGTGAATAGAGAATGGCTCCTGACAGGACGCAGTACTCATGTCTGAACGGAAATTAGTAACCAAAACTGAAAATATATCATGGTTTGCTATTGCAAATACATCTGCCCCACAATCCTCGAGCATGTCTGATACCATAAGTGGTGCTGCAAACAAGTCGTCTTCAGTTTTACCGTAACTATTGTAGTTTATGGCTAGTCCGATTTCTTTCAACAACTCAGTTTGCTTCTCATTCAAGCCTTCATCTAGAGCCAACTTGTAAGCTAAATCAAAATGATTATCTCCAAAAGCTGTTGCAATTGCCCAAATATGGTTTTTACCATTAACATGAGTGTCCACTATCCTTCCAGTTGTCATGTGTGGATCTGTGTCTATATGGTAAACTATGTTAGGATGATTAATGAGTTCAGAAGGATCGTGATGATCAAAATATTCAACCTTAGCTCCAGATTCAAGTATGCGAAGAACATCTTTCCGATTTTTAGCGTGAGAAATATCTAAGACTGTAACTAAGTCTCCTTCAACCGGGTCTACGTGTCTAAGAAGATTAACATCTCTCTTGACTCCACTGATATTTACAGTATCTAATGGTAAGGCCAGTCTTAACTGGTGGCGTGCAAAAATGCCATCAGTATCTCCGTTGAATACATCATAATTGGTCATTATCTTATCATTAGTGATGGAAACTTAGATATTTGCTTTTGCTCCAAAAAAAATTGTAACACTTTACAGTGTCGACTTACTCTTCTCCTACCTTAAGGATGAAATTAAGTTTGCTATTCTAATGTTAAACCAAAGTACTAATGGATATAAATTAAAATGTGAAAAAAATATGGCTCCTGTCTTGAGAAATCCTATGATGTACTGATTTGTAATTAAGATTTTTAGAGGACAACCCTTTATAGACCTCACAAATAGAAAAATGTTGAGTGAATACTGTTTATTTGATAACTTACGAGTAATTTTAGATGGAGCTAATGATTCTGTAAAAAAACATTTTGACGCAGAGCTTTTACCATTTGGAAAAAATAAGAAAGGTGAGCGTAACAAAATTACATTCAAGGAAATTGAATCGTTACCAGTTTCAAATAATACAGCTGGTTCTGATAAGAGAGCAACCCTGAAATTTGTTAACAGTGCCCCTAAATTTGAACTGGATGGAGATAGAATGTACGCCAAGCACTATCAAGGAGGCAGAGCTGCAATACCTCTAAAACTTTCTAAAAATATTGTAATTGAATATGAACATAACACCTCTCCTGCATTTCTATTTAATACCATATTTCCACCACTTCTGAGAAGACACTTATCTACTGAAAACAAAACTCTCCTTCATGCTTCATCTGCTGCGATAAATGGGAAGGCATACGTATACTGTGGATGGTCGCACTCTGGGAAAACTAATGGATTATTGAAATGTTTAGAGGAAGGTGGTGAATATCTTGGAGATGACAAGGTCATAATGGATAAAAATGGTAAAATTCATCCATACCCTTTGAGAATAAATCTATTCGGATATAATTTTGATGCTAATCCTTGGCTGATAGAAAGGGCTTATAGTCCTATAAGATTTCGATGGCTGAATTGGTGGAATAAAAGAGCAAACAATGCTCTTGAAAAACCATGGAATAAGGGACCTCTAAGAGGAAGTTGGGAATCTATTGCGTACATTACCAAAACAAAACTTCACTCAAGGTATAGGCCTGCTGACTTAGCAATTGATAGTGCAGAAAAGGCAACTGAAGTTGAAGAATTCAAAATCCTGATGGATACTGAAAACGTTGATATAGAAAAATTAGCTTACCGCTTAAGAAGTGTAAATGATGAGGAAGATTATTTCTACAAAAAAATGAAAGCTGCTGTAGATTTTCTGTATGGGCCGTCAGACCTTTACACTGATGGGATGGAAGAAGAAAAAATCATCGAAAAAGGTTTGTCAAAATGTAAAAAGGTTATAATAGGAAAATGAAGAAGAAGGTCGCTCTAGTCATTGATAATGACCATTTCATTAAGCAAAATATACCTGAATGGGAGGAAAAATTTGATCTCAAAATCTTCAACCCTCCACGCTCACCTCCAAAGATTAGGAATCCTCTAGACTTATTCCGTGTTTTAAAAAATAAATGGGAAATTAGGACGCAATTACCTAAATTAGCTGAATGGGCAGACATCGTATTTTGTGAGTGGGCCACTCACTATCTTAAATGGCTTTCAAAAAGAGATTACAAAAGTATTTTAGCATGTAGAATGCATAGATTTGAACTAGATAGACACTATGATGAAATTGAATGGAATAACATTGATTCCGTCCTATTCATTAGTGATGCTATGGAGAGAAAATTTCACGAGAAAGGAAAATATAAAGGTAAAACCTTTGTTACATACGACAACCTAAATTTCGAAAATTTTCCTTTGGTTCAAAAAGAAAAAACTATGCAAATTGGAATGCTAGGTAACATTGAACCAAGAAAAGGTGTACTAGAATTTGTTGAATACTTTGGAAAGATGAAAATACCTGAGATTAAACTTAGTATTGCTGGCAATGCAAAAGATGAAGTATACTATAGAAAGATTAAACGTCACATAATTGAAAATAAACTAGAGAATAAGATTACAATTGAAGGGTATGTGAAAGATTTGAACAACTGGTACAAATCAAATGATTGTATTATTTCCAATTCTACTCATGAAGGAACACAAACTTCTATTGTTGAAGGCGTTTCTACGGGGTGCTGGGCAATCAGTAAAAATTGGGATGGTGCTGATGAAATCGTGGATGAAAAAGGGTTATTTACAAACATTAATGAATTAGAGAAATGTATCAACCTATTTTACAAATGGAATGATGAAAAAAGAAAAAAATATATCAATAATGCAAGAGAGAGACTTATATCAAAATTAACGAGTAGGCCAAGAATGCATGAACTAATACTAAAACTTTAATCTATTCCAAGGAGTTGATTTTTACTTTCGGTAATCAAGCTGAGAGCCCAGCGAGCAATAATCACACCACCAATTATACCTATTA
>JAYYHK010000099.1:0-11569 GCA_036148495.1 Thermoplasmatota archaeon
AATATCCCAATTCCTGACAAAACAATAAATGCAACCTCTTCTCAAACGTAATTAGGGCCTGTAGCCTAGCCTGGAAGGGCGTCTGGCTTCTAACCAGAAGATCCAGGGTTCGAATCCCTGCAGGCCCGCCATTTATTTTAGAAAGGTAATTTCGATAAATCTACGTTTCCACCAGTCAAAATTATTCCAATAGTCTCTATGTTTTCTAATTCACGGAATTCAGGTGTTAAAACTGCTGCAAGGGGAGTTGCACAACTTGGCTCAATAATAATTTTCATTCTTTCCCAAATTAGTTTCATAGCAGTTACAATTTCCTCATCACTAACTGTAATAATATCCTCAAGGTGATCTTTCAATATATTCCAAGTATTTTCTCCCATGCTAGTCAATAGTCCATCGCAAATAGTTTTTGGGTTATTTTGAGGAATTAATTTTCCTTTCTTTAGTGATTGATATGCATCGTCGGCACCTTTTGGTTCAGCTCCAAATAATCGGACATTTGGCAGCATACTTCTTGCAGCTATACAAGTCCCTGACATTAGCCCGCCACCTCCTATAGGTGCACAGATAGCGTCTAGATCGCCAATATCCTCTATCATTTCCATTGCGCAAGTACCTTGCCCAGCTATTACTTTAGGTTCATTGAAAGGATGTACAACATATGCTCCAGTTTTTTCGGCAATTTTTTCTAATGTTTCTCTTCTAGCTTTTAATGTTGGCTCACACAAGGTAATATTTGCCCTGTATCCTTCTACAGCCTGAATTTTCACTTTTGGAGCATTTCTGGGCATAACTATGTGTGCAGGAATATTGCGTTTCATTGCTGCATACGCTACTGCCTGTGCATGATTTCCACTACTGTGCGTACAAACTCCCTTTGAGGCCTCTTCTCCACTAAGAGAAGAGATGGTATTCCAGCCACCTCTAAACTTGAAGGCTCCTATTTTTTGAAAATTTTCACATTTAAAAAATATTTTTTTCCCAGTTAACTCATCAATCGTTTTGTTAGTTAGGATAGGTGTTCTGTGTCCATGTCCTTCTATTCTTTTTGACGCAGCAATTACATCATCCATTGATGCAGCATATTTTGTCATTATTTAGTTTAGGTACATGGCTTGTAAAAAAGGTTAATACAAAGATATTTTCTTCGGTTGGTACTTAATATCTAGGTTTCTTTTTTCTTAGCTGAGTATTTAAACCTTTAAATAGACCCTTTATATACACAGTTCTCCGAGGAGGAACTATGGCAGAAATTATAGTAGTAAACGTGGTAGCCAGTGCGTCAATTGGTAAAGAATTGATGCTTCAAGACATAGCTTTTCAGTTAGAAGGTGCAGAATATGATCAAGACAGATTTCCAGGTCTGATTTACAAATTAGCAGAACCTAAAACTGCAGTGTTAATATTCAGGAGCGGTAAGGTAGTTTGTACAGGCGCAAGATCTATTCCAGATGTTCATGTTGCAATTAACAAGGTAGTTGACGAACTAAGAGTTTTGGATATGCCTGTTAAAGATGAGCCAGATATAGTAATACAAAATATAGTCGCAACAACTAACTTAGAATCTACACTAAATTTGATTCAGATTGCGATGTCGCTAGGATTTGAAAATGTAGAATACGAACCAGAGGCTTTCCCTGGGTTAGTTTACCGCATGGATGATCCAAAAGTTGTTCTTTTATTATTCGGAAGCGGAAAAATGGTATGTGTAGGTGCTAGAGAAGTAAACAATATCAAAGATGCCGTTCGAAACATTAAGGAAGAGTTATCAACAGCAGGTTTAATGAGGACATAAGTCCATGATTAGTATAGAGCAATTGATTCAACGATTAGAGGCTTTACACGAAGAAAACAACGATCCAGCGTTAGAAGTATCAATCGATATTTTTAATCGTTTAAGACGCAATATATCGGGACGCAATACTCTTTATGGGTATCTCTCGGATGACATGTGGCGCGATTTAGAGTGGTGAATAAATGAGTCAAACATCAATACAAGAAATTAGAACTTTGAAAGTTGGAAGATACATCGTTATAGATGATGAACCATGCAAATTAGTAGAATATACTACATCTAAGCCAGGTAAGCATGGTGAAGCTAAGGCACGTATGGTTGCTATTGGTCTTTTCGACGGCCAAAAAAGGTCGTTGGTACATCCCGTAAAACATAAAGTTCACGTACCTCAGGTAGACCGTCGTAAAGCTCAGGTTTTAGCCAATTTAGGTTCTGAAATTCAGATGATGGATTTAGAAGATTACAATACTTTTAATGTACCTATGTCAGTCATTCCAGAAAAATTCCATGGAAATATGGAACCTGGAAATGAAATAGTATATCTATCTGCTATGGGTAGAGTTTTGGTAACAGACTAACGTGACGGAATTCTTTGCAGACGCAGAGTCACCATTTGACAATTCGAAATTCGTATACTATGGCTATCCATACGACGGTACAGCTTGCTTCAGAAAAGGAGCAGCGTTAGCGCCGGATGAAATACGTAAGCATAGTTACAATTTTGAAACGTACTTGCTAGAGCTAGGTGTTGATATTACAGATGTCTCAATGAATGATTGGGGTAATATCGAGATTGTTTCGGATCAACAAAAAAATGAAGCTGCAGTTGAAGATATAGTTTCTAAAATTGTTAACAGTAATAAGTTCCCTATAGGTTTGGGAGGTGAACATTCTTTGACGCCTCCGGCAGTCAAAGCTCTTCATGCAAAGTACCCTACTCTTGCAGTTGTTATCTTGGATGCACATTTAGATTTCAGAAAAGAATATGAGAATAATCCTCTTTCTCATGCTACAGTAACCAGGAGAGTTACTGACATAGTAGGTATTGATAAAGTTCGCCCTGTTGGTATTCGTTCAGTATCTCAATCTGAGATATCGGAGGCTAGATCTATCGGGTTGAATTTTCTAGAGTCAGGATGGACTGAACTAAGAGAGTATTTATCAGATGTAATTGAGGATCTTGAAGGTCCAATTTACCTGAGTTTAGATATGGACGCAATTGACCCTGCATTTGCACCAGGTGTTGGAACTCCTGAGCCTCTTGGTATGACTCCGTATGAAGTCATTCAAACTATTAACTTTTTTTCAGATAGAATAGTTGGGTTTGATTGTGTTGAAGTCTGCCCACCTCATGATAATGGCAATACTTCAGCTCTGGCAGCAAGGCTAATTCGGCACCTGGTCGGAGCAGTCTGGCAATCTCAGCAAAGATTCAAATAAATCTAGTACTCTACAGGAACAGGGTCTAAACTTCTCCACATGTACCACGTGGCAATTGAGCTCCAAGGACTCCATTTATTTTTGAATCTAGCTAATTCTTCCTTGCTTAGCTTTTCTTTGTCATTATAATGTAAGTTTATTGCATTTACTAGTCCAATGTCACCTAGCGGTAAAATGTTGGTCCTTCCTAATCTAAATATGAGGAACATGTCAGCAGTCCAAGGTCCTATTCCTTTAATTTTACACAATTCCTCAGTTACTTCCTCATCACTCATATCTTCCCAGTTTTTATTTGATAAATTTGCGTCCACCACATTTAATATGTAATTTGATTTTGTGCTCGATAGTCCAGTCTCTCTTAAGTCTTCAATACTTAGTTTCAATAAATTTTTTTCATTAATCGAGTTTCCGCATGCTTTTTCCAATCTATTCCAAATTGCATCTGCAGCCCTTACTGAAATTTGTTGTCCTACAATTGATCTTACTAAAGTATGCAACGTATCATTTTTCATTTCCATTCTTTCGTCTGGATATTTTGCAATTATTCCCGCGATTACATCATCATTTTCGCTCAAATCTTTAACAGCTTTATCCCACCCGATAAGCATATTCATTATGTTTCAATACCGCGCTCCTAAAATAGAGCTATGTTGGTGGAAATATAGTGCGGGGGTCGCATAGTCTGGCCAATTGCGTCGGGCTCAAAATCCGATCCTTAGTGGTACGTGGGTTCGAATCCCTCCCCCCGCACCATTATAATTTTATCATACACCTTTCTACAGTTTTCCCGTGGATAAGGTGTTCTTGTACAATCTCCGGAATGTCTTTTTCAGGATTCTTAATAGAATACCAAATACGTTCAGGATAAACAACAACAGTGGGACCTTGCTCGCAAAAATCTAGGCACCCTGCAGAGTTTATTCTAATATTTGTATTTTCATATTTTTTTAGCTCATTTTTAAACAAAATTTTAATATTACTTTTAGTTTTACTGGAGCAGCATTTTCGGGGGTGATTTTCTTCTCTTACATTTTCGCAAACAAATACATGCTTATCAAACCCTATGATTTTTCTACCTTTTGGATCTTTCATTAGATATTCCTCAGCCACATTTCATGAAAATAGCTATCGCTAGTTAATTCAGGATGAAAAGTTAATGCCATATTTTTCCCGTCTGTACACCCTACAATCTCGCCGTTGCAATACGCAATTGGTTTCGTCTTTCCAACATCAGTTATTGCAGGTGCTCTAATGAAAACACCTCTAAAATTTGGATAATTTTCAATTTCTAAGACTTCTTCAAACGAATCAATTTGCCTACCATAAAAATTCCGATCAATAGTAAAATCCATTTTCTGAAATGTTTCATCATTACTTTTTCCTAATAGTATTGCTCCTGCACAAGTTCCAAGAATAGGAAGTTCACATTCTAATATGAATTTCCAAAGTCCAGTATTTTTGAGTAACTTACGTAATGTTGTAGATTCTCCACCCGGCATAATCAACCCATCCACACCAACTATGTCATCTAAATTTCTCACTTCTCTATTTATTACTTGTAGTGAATCCAGAGCTCTGCAATGTTCAGAAACTGCACCTTGTAGAGCTAAGATACCGATAACCATAAATTGAACATAATTTTACCCTTAAAATAACTTCTCATTTTTAAAGTTGAAAAAATAAATGCCAACCTTTATAATATATTGGCGTCATGTATGTAATCCTTCAACGGGTTAATTCCTGTTGATTTAAGGACTCAACCAAGGTGTGTACATATGCAAGAAACCTATAAAATAGAAAAGAGAGATTGGGCTGCAAAGCTAATGGCTATTGTAGTCGTCGTGACTATGGTCACCAGTACATTCGTACTGTTTGCACCAGAGGCATCGGCAAGAACCGAAGATAATGACGGAGGATTCGGTTACACCATGAAAGATTCAGCAGAGTCAGACGGTCCAACTTATGAGTGGACTGATATTGCTAGCACTGGAGAAAAGCTTCTTGGTTTTACTTCAGATGGAGCTCAAGGTCCATTTGACATAGGATTTGACTTTGAATTTTATGAAACAACGTATAATCAATTCTACAACGGAGGAGATAATGGTTACATCACATTCGGTGCAGGTGTTTCAAGTAGATGGACTCCTTACTCAATTCCATCAACTTTACTTGGACAAAATGCAATAGTTGCAGGATGGTTTGACGGAGGTTTCTGTACCACTCAAAACCCTAATTCTGGAGTATACTATGAAACTGTTGGGGAAGATGGAGAGAGAAAACTAATTATACAAATGCAAGACCAAGTATATTGGAGTGCCAGACAAGGTACTTACTACTGTAGCAGTGGTAACTCCTGGGCAACAAATACAATTACATGGCAAATTGTTTTGAATGAAGGTTCTAACACAATCGAATTACTATACAAAGATGCAACCGGAGGTTCACCTTATGATAATGAGTACTTGACTGCAGGTATTCAGGGTAGTGCCGGCGGCGAACAGTACGGTATACAATACAAATACAGATCTTCGCCATCAACAGTTATAGCTGATGAAACAGCAGTAAAATTTGTACCACCGCCTCCAAAGAGGAACGATTTAAAACTATCAGCAACGACTATTCCAGAACCAATTTCATTGGCAGAAGATAATATTCTCGGAGCTACCGTGACTAACAACGGTGTAAACTGTGATGAAGCAGGAGATTGTACACCAGTTCCTGAAACTAATGTTGATGTTACAGCAAATATCTTCTCAGTGAAAGAAACAGTTACAGAATATGACTTCAATGACAGATCTGATGCACAAGGTTGGTCTCACTCTGGAATTGGTGGAGCTTCAAGTAAGTGGACCCAAGCTCTGAATGATGGAGCTGGAAACTACAACTACGGTACAGAAGGAACTGATGACGGTTCTTGGTCTTCAGGACGTAAATCAACCACTTTCAGCGGATTATTCAATGGTAATCAAAGAATTCACTATGATGGTGAAGATATCCTTGTAGCAGATAGACTTTCAGATTCTGTTAAAAAGATCGATACTTCTAACTCAAATTCAGTTAGCACTGTACTTGGACCAGATGCAACAAATCTAAAAAATGTTCTTGACATAACTTCAGACGAAGATTATTACTACACTTTGGCAAGATCAAGCAGTACATATTCAGCAACAACACGCATATGTAAATGGGATAGAGGCACCGGTGAATTGGAAGGAAGTTGTTCAACACAAGGAAGATATGGTACAGCCTTAGCTATATATGAAGATGCAGATGAATTATTCCTTCTTCAGACATCCTCAAGCAGTACATACCGTAAGATTGTAGGTTTCTCTTCATCTAACTTAGCACTTAACGGTAAGTCGATAAGTTATGGTAGTGGAGTTTCGACTAGTTATTATTCACAAGATTTAGACGTTGATGAAAATACAGGAGATGTTTATGTTGTCTACAGAGAGTTTAACGGTCGAATGAGAGCCTATGATAGAGCTGATGATGGTAGTTACTGTCCGGCTAGTTCATGTTACACTCAAGTTTTCACTGGGGCAAGATATGCAATTAGTGTAGATGTACATGACGGCTACGTTTACACATCAGGTTTCTACTATTCCTCGTACTATGGTGGTGTGAAGAAAATGTCAACCAGCTCCTTAAGCAGTATAACTACTATGTGGGGCTCATACACGCAAGGAACTTACAAAGGTTCGATTGCTGTAACTGATTCGGAAGATATATACGTATCTAGTAATTATGCATTTAGTTATTACAACTTCTTGAATTTCCAACAAGCAGTCTATTATTTCGCTTCAGGAAGTACTTCAGGTACGGCAACTACAACGATAGGCCCAGCACCAACATATCTTGCAGCATTAAGTTCACCAGCAATGGATCTTAGTGACGCAGTGGGACTCAAGATGTCATTCAAGATATCCTATAATTTCTACTTTAGATATGAAGGAGCATACCTAGAAGTTTCAACAGATGGAGGAAACAATTGGAATTACGTCGGTAATGATAAATTAACAGGTAAGAAATACTACGGTACAACTTATACAACATGGGGTAACCCACTAGATACATCGAAAGATGCCTGGACTTATTACGACAGTGATGGCCGCTATTCTTCATATTCTAATACCGAAAGCTGGAAGGAGACTACAGCTTCTCTCGATGAATATACAGGATATGAAGATGTAAGAGTGCGTTTTGTTGTAGGATATAACGAGAGATCATTGACCTACTATAATTCATTCTTTAGGGTGGACGATGTAACTACAACTGTACTAGAAGCGGACCAAAATTATGCAACAGAAACAGTAACAATTGATTCCATATCTTACAAAGAGTCAGAATCAGTAAATTTCTTTGCAACAAACAAATTCAAGCCTAGCACAGCTGGATTAAACGTAGGTGATACAGTAGGTATTTCCATTAACGTTCCAGGTAACGAAAACGATGAAGACAAATCAAATCAACGTGTTGTTGTCTTTAGAGAAGTAAAATACGTTATCTTCGCAGATGATTTTGAAGGAGAAGATAAGGGATGGACCACAGGTGCAGTTCAGTATGGAACTAGTGATTGGGCAGTTCGCTCAATAACTGCATCAAGCGGCGCCAACTCTATGGACAGTGGTTACAGAAACAGCAACCAAGTTCCATCAGATACTTACGTTGCTACACCAGCATTAGATTTGAGTCTTCCAGTTGAAGCTGAAATTCAGATGAAGATAGCTTACTATGGATATTATACATATGATGGATACCAAGCGCAAATATCAGATGACGGCGGTAATACATGGTCTATGATAACGCCAGTTGGAGGTTATCCTAGTTCTATCTATAATTATGCATATTATGGAAATCCGCTTCGTGGACAACCAGCATATACCTATTATGGGTCTAGTACTACCTTCACTTATTCACCAGACTCAAATTCATACATTGATGTAAAATTCAATCTAAATGAATACACCGGAAGTGATAATGTCATGTTCAGGTGGGTTGCAGGATGGTCGTCTTTATCAAAAGGACCTGCATATTTCAATTCATTCTTGAGAATAGATGATTTTGCAGTTACAGGTCTTGTTTACACCGATAATGTAGGTGTTACTGGAATAGATCTTCCAGACCCTATAGGAGTTGATGAAACAGTTTCTTTGTCTACTAGTGTAGTTAATGCAGGAATTAATAACCAAACAGCAGGTGCAGCCAAGCTAAGATTGCAATTAGGACCTATGGGTATTGCAACCTATGATTCTAGTGACGATCTAGAGGACTACACTGCAACTTCAGATGCTGAATCTGCAGGTTGGACTATGACGGATAAAGAGTGTAACACTACTTACGGAACTTGTTCATCTTGGGGAAGCCCAGCAGGTTTCACGATTGTAGCTGACGATGATGTCACAGCATTCGGTCCGGAAGATGGTGAATTCGAAATGTACTACAGTGGTGGTTTAACAGCAACTACTACACCTACCTTGAATTTTGCAGATGCTGAAAGTGATTTGAAATTAACTTTGAAACACAGATATAATTTCGATTATTTCTCAGGAATGAGTACTGCATACAACGGTGGGCAGGTCTTGATTTCTACAGATAATGGAGATAATTGGGAATTGTTTATACCTGAAGGTGGATATCCAGGAACAATGTATAACTACGCATTTTATGCTAATCCGCTATACAACCAAGCAGGATTCGTTCACTGCGGTGATTGTACAGGTGTAAGCGGTACAGCTTCTGACAATGAAGATAAATACATTGAAACTGTGTTTGATATGGCAGACTATGTTGGAGAGACAGAAGTCAAGCTCAAGTTCCAAGTAGGAATGTACAGGTATCAATATCCAGGTGACGGAGAGCACTGGTATGTGGACTCATTATCATTCACTGGGACTGGCATGGAATCTGTTCTCTTTGAGGACATCGTAGCAATTTCTGGAGCAGCTGGTCCATTTGTCAGCGGTGAAAAGTTTGATTATTCAAAAGACTATCATTTCCAAGTTCCAGGTGAATACAAAATTGAGTTCACCACTTGGATAGGTTCGGATCCTTCCGCAGGCGATGATTTCGCAGGAGATAATACTGTAGCAATTTCTCGTGAAACTATGTTTACCATAGCAGGAACTACGGCAGATGCTGATGCAACATCTAGCAAGAATGACGAATTGAACAGAATGTATTACGAAGATGGCTGGACATCGGCTAAGGATGGAGGCCCTGAAGATGGTCACCAATGGAGAACAGATGCAACATCAGATTCACCAGATTCACCAGTGTGGTGGATTGGTCCCGATGCATATGGAACATCATACAATGGTGATGATGTAAGTCTAATGTCACCAGTATTGGATCTTTCACAAGCTACTTCAGCAAAATTAGTGTTTGATCATGTTTTCTCATTCTACGCTAGCGTTGGTAGCTGGACCTACTATTATGATGGAGGTAGAGTAGAAATCAGCACAGACGGTGGAGACAATTGGGATGCATTACCAATAACTTCTGGTGAAGGCTATGGTGGAACCATCTACAACTACGCCTACTATGGTAACCCACTACGTGGTCAGCAAGGATTCGTTGCATCTTCTTCAGGTGGTAACAGCATGGTAGAGTCACAATGTAGCTTGAATGATTACATAGGTGAAGGTTTCGATAACGTTAGAATTAGATTCAGATACGGTGGAGCTTTCCCAAGTTGGGGAAGTACTTGGAGCATTGATAATGTCGGTATCTATGGTCTTGGTTTTGACTTGAAACAAACGAGTTCATCAGTACCATATACGTTAGAAGTCGGTGAATCAACAACGATTACCACTTCTTTCATTAACCAAGGTAAAGGAGATCTTGGAGCCGGTGGCGCAATGTCTGAGGCCTATGCGTATGCTTATGTTAATGACATGAGCGGTAACGAGCTATGGTCTTCTTCTAGTGCATTGGGTAACTTGGATATGGCATACTATGCTCCGAATGAATTAGGAGAAATGGTTACATTTGCAGGTGAATCAACACCTACAATTACTTTCGATTTCCCAGGTATGTCCTCTGCAGGTATGTACACAGCAGGTGTAATGGTTGCGGATTCCGATGGAAACATGTTGTCAGATTTATTCACAGCAAATAATGACGCAAATCACATGTTGCTAGTAGGTCTTGGTGCTAACATGGGAACACCAATGTTGGCAGGTGGCTCTAACTGGGCTGCAGCAACAAATGTTCCAGCAGAAGTTGGCAACGATGCACTTGCGGTAGCTTGGGATGAAACCGGTGTCGCAACTGGAACTTTAGCCATTGATATTGCAGGACAAGGTACAGGATTTGTACCAGAGTCACCTACTATTCAAATTGGAACAACAGTTACATGGACAAATTCAGATAGTATGGTTCACACTGTAACTGATAAAGCATCTCAGTTTGATTCATTTGATATCTCACCAGGTGCTTCTCATCAGATAACCTTCAATGAAGTAGGCGTGTTCACTTATTACTGTAAATATCATCCAATGATGGAAGGTACAATCACAGTAACTTCTGACAACAGTGCAGATGAACAAGCAAGAACAAACTACATCAATGTCTGGTCACCAGAATCATACTTAGTCTTCTGGGCTAAATATGATCTTTCTGACGACAGTACAATATCTGTATATGCGCAGAAGAAAGGTTCAGATATCGATGATGTTGGAACTCTACCTCTTTGGAATGCTAACGGATTCAAGATAATGGACGGTTCAGATCACTCCGAAGTCGGAGATTCTTTAACTGGAGATAGTGGTTGGAACCCGTATTACATCTACTTAGATTCTAATAAATTGGGTTACAATAGCTTAGCATACAGTCCAGAAGAAGGTAATTCCTATGCCTTTGTATTCAGAGCACGCGGTGTTGAAGGTACTGCTGAAATTGGAAACGTTCAAGTCATTAGAACACAAGATACCGCTTTCTTCTTTGCTAAACATGATCCAAACAAGCTAACTTATGAAATATTCCCAAGTTTAGCTGTTGAAATGGATTACTTTGCTAAGAATATAGGTACCGAAGACAATGAATTCCAGTTCACACCACATTTGGTAGCTCAAGGTAAAGAGTACATGGGTGAAGCATTCACAATAACTGTACAAGTCATGATTAACGGAGTTGAAGCTAATGATATGACTTCAACATCAGATGGTAATGGAACTTACACATATGGAGTTGAAATGGCTCCAGATGATGAGGCAAAGATTACTGTTAGATTCTTGGCTCCAGACTTTGACGCAAAGAAAGGTGAACCTGCAGGAAACCGCAAGTTTGATGTAAAAATGGATCCTGTGGATACAGGTAGTGATGAAGAAATGA
>JAYYHK010000100.1:0-3561 GCA_036148495.1 Thermoplasmatota archaeon
TCGTAATCTCAGCTCTAGTTTTTACCAGTTTTATCAGAAGAAAAGTTTAATAAAGAAAACTCAGAGTGTTAAACTCCTATGAGACAAATATTAGTCTTCTCAGCATTAGCAATTGCTGCAATGTTCATTCTCACAATTAACGTTGATGCAGAAACCGAATACGAAAATCCTGATTTACAATTAAAATTCAATTGGAAAGAAGAAGGCGACATGCTGTCTCCGCAAACTAAACTACCTGAAGAGGCTGAAGCACAAAAAACAGTAATGGCTCAATACTCTAACAACTTCGGAGTTATTAGATCAGATAGACAGCCAGTTAATGTTGGTACTTGGACAAGTGACCCTGTAGAATTTGATATCGCTATGTCGATTAACTCTTTCGACATATGGTGGCAAGATCAAGAAAACGGAGATGATAGTTGCATTTGGACTATCTCTATAGAAGTAAACGGAGCTGAAGTTAGTAATGATGAAAGTGATTGTCAAGATGATGGTACTGAATTAATTAAAAGAACTCACAATTTAGCAACATCTGTAGAATTAGTAGCCGGCGATACTATTGGAATAAACTTGGTGTATGAGGGTTGGAATGATATTAAAATCCACTATGACAATTCAACATATGACACTGGACTGAACATCGTTGGTAAGCACAACTTCTTTTTCGCACCTACTTGGGTTGGATCTACTGTAACTATCGAATTTGCAGAAGCATGGCCTATTAACTGGGATACTAATCTTGATGCAGGGTACATCATGTTGATGGGAGATGAGATGTACATGGCTGATAATTCTAAAGCTTCTGTAAGCGACGGTAATGAATACACAATTAGTATGGCAAATGGAAGTGCTGATGTAACATCAATTATTATCACTTGGACTGAAGTTACTGGAAACGGAATAAGATTAATGATGGATTACAACACTTTCGATCATACAATGGGTGGAAACAATACTAACGGAACAGTTGGAACTCCTCCTCTGTTGACCTTAAATTTACAAAAAGCATCTGGACTCCTAGGAGATGATGGTGGCTTACTAGGACTTCCTGGATTCGAAATTATGATAGCTATCCCAGCTATTGCCTTCGTAGCTAGAAAATACCGAACTAACTAAACGAAAGCATCCTTTCGATCGGCTTAGCTGCTTTAGATATTATTTCATCTGAAAGATTAACTTCCCACTTTGATAAATCAGAGCCTGAATCAATAGCTTCCAAAATTGGCTTTATTTTATCGAGTGAAATTTTAGCCATATGATTACACCTTACTGAACAAGCTGTTCCAAATTCTACGGTTGGAAATTCTTCCATAAGATTTGAAGTCAATTCGCATTCTGAAGCCACATATGCCTTCTCTAAAGTTCCCTCTTCAACTCTAGCAGCTATATGATTTCTAATTTGAGTTGTACTTCCGTAATAATCTGCTTCTTGAAGAACTTCTGGCTTACACTCCCAATGGACGTAAAGCATTCTATTTGGATGACCTTTAGTTAATCCAAATGATTCTCTCATAGCTATTATATCTTGTAACGAAAATTTCTCATGAACTTCACAAACCGCTCCTTTCGTATTATTATCCTTACCGGGATAGATAATCTTCTTTTTACCTTGCATTACATTTTCAAGATTCTGAGCAAAGAAAAGATCTGGAACAAAAATCAATTCATCGCCAGGCATTTCCATAGCAATTTTTTCTGCATTTGCTGACGTACAACAAACATCACATTCAGCTTTTGCTTCAGCATAACTGTTGATGTAAATCATAACTGGAACTCCGGGATTTTGAGATTTCAATTCTCTTACTTGCTCTGCACCAAAGTCATCTGCTAAAGAACAACCTGAATTTTTATCTGCAATCAAAATAGTTTTATTAGGATTCAAAACTTTGGCAGTTTCAGCCATAAATCTTACTCCGTTAAAGATAATTATATCTGAATCAGTTTCAACTGCTTTCATACTAAGAGCCAAGGAATCCCCTTGCTCTTTCTCTGTAGATAAACCGAAAACAAGAGGTTCCATGTAATTATGTCCTAACATGAAAACGTTATGCTTTTTCTTTAATTCAAGAATCCTGTGAACTGTTGAAGCATGCATTTCAATGTCAACAGGAGTTAAAGTAGGATTGTTACGTGCATAAATTTGAGATTTTACTTCCTCTAAAGTGAGGCTGTCAGAAGGTCCCGGAACACTCAACATTCTTATCTAATATTAACTTAGCATGTCGGGATATAAATCTAATGTTATGGTGGTCATTAGAAAGTGACTTTTATATAGGACTAATTTGGTCCAAATACTCTGAGGTCATTTGCACTAACATGAAAATAAACAAATTGACAGATTATTCAATCGTAATTATGACAAATATGGTTGTAAAAGACGAAAAAGGAATGCATACTGCGAAAGAGCTTTCTGAAGTATCAGACCTTCCCCTTCCAACAGTTACAAGAGTCTTGAAGATGCTATCAAACAGTAATCTTCTTGAGTCACAAAGAGGTGCTCAAGGTGGATATTCTTTAACTAAGAAAGCTAAGAATATATCTGTTGCTGAGGTGATAGAAGCAATGGAAGGGCCCATTGCGTTAACTGAGTGTGCAAGTGATGATTGCGGCTGCTCATTTGAACCGAGCTGTGTTGTAGGAAAGCCATGGCAAAAAATTAACAAAGCTGTAAACGATGTTTTACAAAATATCAATTTAGCTGAAATGAGTATGAAAGATGAAAGTCAAAATTTGATTAAACTGACAAATATAGGGGAGATGAGCATTTGAAACAAGATTCCGAAACTGAAATGTTGAAAGAATATTCTGAGCAGGAATACAAATATGGATTTGTAAGCGATATTGAATCTGAAACTTTACCGCCAGGATTAAACGAAGATACAATAAGATTTATTTCTAAAAAGAAAGGTGAACCTGAGTGGCTAACTGATTGGAGGCTGAAAGCTTTTGAAATATGGAAAAAGATGGAAGAGCCGCATTGGGCAAACATTGAGTACCCTCCAATAGATTATCAAGCGATTAGCTATTATTCAGCTCCGAAGAATTTAGATGATGCACCTAAAAGCTTAGATGAGGTTGATCCAGAACTAATTGAAACCTACAACAAACTAGGCATTCCTTTGCAAGAACAAGAAATTCTTGCTGGAGTAGCTGTAGATGCTGTTTTTGATTCTATGTCTGTTGCTACGACATTCAAAGACAGGCTAGCCGAAAAAGGAGTAATCTTTTGCTCTATATCTGAAGCTGTCAAAGAACATCCTGAGCTTATCAAAAAATATTTAGGTTCTGTCATTCCAAGAAATGACAATTTCTTTGCTGCACTAAATTCAGCGGTATTTACAGATGGATCATTCTGCTACATTCCTCCGAACACAAGATGTCCAATGGAATTGTCAACTTATTTCAGAATTAATGAACAAAATACAGGTCAGTTTGAACGCACACTAATTATCGCCGACAAAGGATCTCACGTATCATACTTGGAAGGATGTACTGCACCAAAAAGGGATGAGAATCAACTACATGCTGCCGTAGTAGAGTTAGTTGCGCTTGACGATGCTG
>JAYYHK010000101.1:0-2642 GCA_036148495.1 Thermoplasmatota archaeon
CAAACAACGAGAACATTTCTAATTGGATGCTTGCTATGGGAATACACACTACTCCAAGAGAATCAGAATCCTGGGCATATCCTGTTGCAAAGAAAATTCTGGAAGAAAGATTTGGTAGCGTTTCTGAACTGAATACTTACCCTATGGCTGTCACATCCGCTGGAGCAATATTATCGTATGTGAAAGATACACAGTTTAGTGATCTACCACATCTCAGACCTCCATCCTTATTGGTGAAAGCAAAAACCATGACTTTAGATGCTGTCACACTAAGAAATTTAGAAATTGTGAAGACAATTGGAGATTCTTCCAAAGATACATTATTTGCAGTTCTTAACAAAACTTCAACTGCTGGAGGATCGAGAAAGTTGAAAGATTGGTTGCTTAGACCTTTGCATGATCTAGACAAGCTAAACCAAAGACATGATGCAGTTCAAGAGCTATTTGATAATACTTTGAGTCGTCGAGAAATAAAAGATATTTTAAAAGGATTTCAAGACGTTGAAAGATTGCTATCACGTTTAGGTCACGGATCTATCTCACCTAGAGATCTAGATAGTCTAAGAACTAGTCTTAACACATTAAAAGACTTGAAGCAATTTCTAAGTGAAGAACCACTAAGATCAAAACTGATGAAACGCTTAGTGAAATCAATAGACGTACATAAACAAGTTTCAGAAAAATTAGAAGAAGCATTGGTTGAAGAACCTCCTTTAGTGCTTAGAGACGGTGGAATTTTCAAGAAAGGTTATTCTGAAGAATTAGACGAATTAAGATCGAGAGCAAGTAGTGGAAGAGAGTGGGTTGTTGCTCTAGAAAGTGAAGAAAAAACTAAAACGGGAATACCTAAAATTAAAGTTGGATACAATCGTGTTTTTGGATATTATTTAGAAGTTCCAAAGGCATATGCAAGTAAAGTTCCTGAGCATTATCACCGAAAACAAACCGTTGCTGCTGGCGACAGGTACATTACTCCTGAATTGAAAGAAAAAGAAACCTCTATTCTAAGAGCTGATGAAAGATCTCAAGCTTTGGAAACTGAACTTTTCAAAGAATTGAGAGAATGGATTATGGATTTCCTAGGCTCTTTGCAGGCCACAACTATGGCAGTCTCAAAAATTGACGCTATTTGTTCTATGGCTGAAGTAAGTCAATCTAATAATTATGTAAGGCCTGAAATGTCAGATGATGGTGCATTGTCAATATCAGATGGAAGGCATCCTGTAATTGAAGTTTTGAGAGAAGGGAGCTACATTCCAAATAGTTTACAGTTAGATAATAAACAAAGACAATTGATGATTTTGACAGGACCAAATATGGGTGGAAAATCGACCTATATGCGTCAAACTGCTCTAATATCTGTGATGGCTCAGTCAGGATGCTTTGTTCCTGCTTCCTCCGCAAGACTAGGGATGGTAGATCGAGTATTCACGAGGGTTGGCGCTCATGATGATTTGGTTCACGGACATTCTACATTTATGGTTGAAATGTTGGAATTAGCCAATATTTTGCGAAATGCTACTCCTAACAGCTTAGTTTTATTAGATGAAATCGGAAGAGGAACTTCCACTTTTGACGGGTTGGCGCTTGCTTGGGCCGTTGCTGAGCAATTACATGCCGGAAAAGGTGTGAAAACTTTGTTTGCTACACACTACCACCAACTTACTGATGTTTCAAAAATTCTAGATAAGTCAGTAAATTGTCACATGCAAGCAAAAGAAGATGGCCACGAATTAACGCTAATGCACCGCGTTGCAGAGGGACCTACTGATGCATCATTCGGAATTCATGTTGCAAAAATGGCTGGAGTTCCTGAGGAAGTACTTGAAAGAGCACGTAAAGTACTCAACAACTTAGAAGAAGGATCAACAATTGAAGTTTCTAAAGCTGGACCTGTTCAATCTGTTTTCTCTACTGACTTCGGAGGTAGAACTGAAACTAAAGAAAACCCGGTAATTGATGAAATTAAAAAAATGGATCTAATGAATCTGACTCCATTACAAGCTCTAGAAAAGTTGCACGAAATTCAACAAAAATTACTCTAAACTACAGAAATACTAGTTTTTCTGACAGAATTATTTCCTTCTTCATCCTCTGCTATAAATGTGAAAAGATAAGCTTCAGCGTCTAATCCATCCTCAAAATGGAAAAAATATCTATGCTCTCCAGTAATATTGAATGAATTATCATATTCTAATTTAGTCATAGGAGTAGCCATCATGAATCCACTTCCTCCTTTGTTAGCACTAATCTGAACATTATCAACCTTCCAATTATCCTTAACTGAAACAATAAAAATGAATGGTTCTCCTGAATTGATTTCTGTTGTTAAATTCCAGTTTCCGTCTTCCTCAACATAGATTTCATTAACACCAAATTCAGGATTTGAAATGTCGTTAAAAGGTGGATTTGAGAACAATATGAATAAACCCAGCCAGGCTAAAAATGACATGAACATTGGACCAAACCAATTCTTTCTTTCAAAATCGCTAGTATCAAATAAAAGTGGTAAAATCTTAATCAACCCAAATGGAGCGATAAATCCAAAAATCATTACTGATCTTTCCAAACTTGTCATTCTAACAAGGTAATAGGAAATCACTGCCATGGTAAATGCATAGAAAACTGCAAACAAAATGACC
>JAYYHK010000102.1:0-27925 GCA_036148495.1 Thermoplasmatota archaeon
CCTCTCTTGAAAGCTTCAATTTTAAATTCTTCAGAAAGTGGCATTCCATCACTTGTTAAATTGACTTTAGATATCACTTCTTTTTTGAAAACCCACATGCCACTTTGTGAATCTTTTATGTTTATGCCATGAAAAAGATTTGTTCCAAAGGTAAGTCCCCAGTTTCCTATTTGGTGCGTCAAAGACATGGCATCTGGGTCCATTCTATCGAGTCTATTACATGTTACAAAATCTAAATTATTATTTATCAAGAATGCCAAAACGTGAGGGATCTTATCTGCAGGATATGTTGTGTCCCCATCAATTGTTGCAACGTAATCTGTATCTATTAAGCTAAATCCGGTCTTGTACGCCCTTCCATAGCCCTTACGAGGCTCATTATGGACTACAGCCCCTCTTTTTTCAGCCTCTTCAGCAGTATTATCTGTAGAATTTCCATCAATAATCAAAACTTTTACGTCTAACCAGGGTAAATTTCTTGGAATTTGATCTATTGTAGGTCCGATAGATTCCCCTTCATTCAAAGTAGGAATCATTACAGTTAAACTAATACTCATTGTAAAGAACTATGGAGGTCTGGTTTTAAGGCCAACTATACTAAGACGTTATGGCTCTCTTGATTCGTAAGCTATTTTCTTCGTTAAGTGTTATGATTGGTCTGGTACTAATCTTGTCTTGGTTTTATTGGGCAGACTCTCCATATTTTTTGTTATTATTAGGTCTTACTCTTCTGTTAATTGGGATAGGAGGAGTTGTAACTACTATAGCTAAGGCTGAGGAAGAATTGGAATGAAAGTTCCATTAAGCTTATATTTAACCAGTTATCGACTTCCCTTTTAGATGAGTCTTCTTTACAGAACCTTTCTAAGGCCGGCAGTTTTTTTGCAGGATTCTGAGAGAGCTCACTCTCGCGTTTTATCAGCTCTATCAAGTCTTTCTCGTACAAGATTTTCGCTTTCAATGTTAGGTACGCTTTATCGCTCACCAGATCTTCCAATTACTGTAATGAATATAGATTTTCCAAATCCTTTAGGATTAGCAGCAGGAATGGATAAAAATGGGGAAGCTGTTCCCTCGTGGCAATCGATTGGTTATGGGTTTTGCGAAATAGGAGGAGTAACTCTACACGAACAGCCAGGTAATCCTAAGCCTCGGATGTTTCGGGCAAGTAAAGACAAGGCCTTAATCAATAGAATGGGATTCAATAATATTGGCGCACGTGGATTAAAAAAACAATTGCAATATTGGAAGGATATGGGGCTTTGGCCTGATTCTCCGGTTGGAATTAATTTGGGTAAATCCAAGAAAACTCCACTAGAAGAAGCACCATCAGACTATGCGGGTTCAATTAGGATTTTATGGAAGCATACAGACTTTTTTGTGATTAATGTTAGTTCTCCTAATACACCAGGCCTCAGAGATCTTCAAGAGTCTAAAAATTTAGAATTAGTTATCAAAAAATGTTGTAAAACTAACAAAGAATGTTCTAAAGTTGAAAATGAAATTGAGAAACCGCTTTTAGTCAAAATAGCACCAGAGTTAAATCAAGGTTTTTTAGAAGACATTATAAAAATAGTGAAAAAATATAAAATTTCAGGAATAGTAGCAACAAATACAACATTAGATAGACCTGAAACAAATAATACCTCTTATGAGAAAATATATAGAGAAGTAGGAGGTCTCAGCGGTGCACCTCTTAAGGATAAGAGTACAGAAATGATACGTAAAATTTACAGGTTAACTAAGGGCAAGATTCCAATAATTGGTGTAGGAGGAATATTTACAGCTGAAGATGCTTGGAATAAAATCGCAGCGGGTGCTTCAGTGGTGCAACTGTACACGGGTCTAGTTTTTGAGGGTCCAGGTATAGCAAAAAGTATAGTTAAGGGCTTGAAAAACCGACTAGAAAGCGAAGGATTTGAATCCATAAGTGACGTTGTCGGGATTGAAGCTTAGCTTATTCTCGAATGATAAATTGGCTTTGACACATAGGACATCCAACCTGTATAGGCCTTTGTTCTGTTGTAATTGTTATTTGCCCTGAGCAGCTTGGACAAGTCAAAGTAGTTGGTCCCACATCTTCGAAATCAAAGAAATCCTCTTCCTCTTCATTTCTAAAATACTTCAAGCCTACGAAAGCACCTAAAACTAAAATTCCGGCGAGACTTCCTCCAATGAGAAGTGTACTATTTCCATTGTCTTCATTTCTTCCAGTATTAGCTTTAGCGTTTACAAATATGAATTGTGTTCCGCTAAGGGTTGTTTCTCCATCATTATCAGTTACTCTGAGTGTTACTTCATAATTACCTTCATTTTTGAATAAATAATCTAGATTTTCTTGGTTGTATTCTTCTGAATTTAGTCCGCCATTAATTGTCCATTTGTAACTTACAATATTCCCATCTGCGTCATATGAATTTGTCGCACTGAATGAAACTGTGTCGCCTACTTCAATAGTAAAGGCAGTTTCTCGTTTGACTATTCCATTAATTTCAGAACTAATGATTGCAATTGGTTTAATGTTTTCGTCCTCAGGTTCTTGAACGTATGCATATTTGAATATGGATTCCTCATTGCTTTCTATTTCTGATGTTATTTGTATACTTCCAGATTCATAAGGCGTCCATGCAAATGAAATACTATTTTCTTGTTTAGATATTACTTCAACGCTTTCTTGGTAAAGTAAATTCCCAGCAGCGTATGTTGAAATTAATGCATTACCATCTTTTCCGCCATTATTTGCTACAGTAACTGTAATTATAGTTTCTTCGCCTACAAATAAAGGATCGTTCCACGATATACTTTTTAGTTCAAAATCTTCCCTTGGTTCTTGAATTACTATGTCTTTTGTTATTTCGTTGTTTTCTTCAGTAGTTTCTACAGGGTCTGAGTTGTCTAATACAATTTTTACAATGCTTGTTCCTTCTTTAGCAGTCCATAGATATGTGATAGTTTTGGAAGACTCAGAAGAAATCTGTTCTCTTCCATTGTCTACAGTACTTCCATCTATCATTATTTCATAATCAACAGTTCCATCTGTTTTACCTAGGTTTAGAATATCAAAATTTATGTTAATTTCATTTCCATCTTCCAAATCTCCTACAAACTCTATATTTGCGGGGGAAAAATCAGGTTCGTCTGGCGCAGGCCCTACATCTACATTGAAACTTCTTTCATCATTATTGCCATTTTGATCTTCAGGCTGTATTGCAACTAGCCTAGCACTCAGAGTATTTGCTCCTTCCTCTGCAATCCATTGCGTTTCAAGAGTAGTTTCTTCTTCTACCTCAATAATTCCACCCTGTATTGTTGAGAATTTACCAGTTGAATTGTGATACCACCTCAGTTCAAAATTTTCAGAGCTTTCAGTTCCCTGATTTTTTATTTTCGCGTAAACATTAATGTATTCATTATCGACAGGATCTTGAGCATCTGTCCACACGTCTGTTATTGTAAGGTCAACACCCTCAGCAGGTGCAGCACCGACGTTTATGGTTTTTTCAAGTCTGTTTGAGCTAGTATCGCCTTCAGAAGGCGAGACGTCATAGACCTCGGCTTCAATGGTATACTCACCTTCCTGAGGATTCCATTCGTAAGTCCATGTTACAGTTGAATCTTTGGAAATAGAGCTTAAAGAATCTTCATCTAAAGTTTCGCTTCCGTCCAATAATAATTTTATTGAGGCACTATCTATGTCTACGTTACCTTGATTTTCTATTTCAACAGTTATAGTTACGGTATCTCCTTCTAACGGAGTTTCAGGAGTAGACGTTATTTCGCTTATAACTGCATTAGGTTGATTAATATCAACTACTTCATATCCGTCAATGTATCCGTAACCGAAATAATAATTGTATTTGTTATCCTCACTGGGTTCTGAGGGACTACCATCATAATTTTCAGTATCCCAGGCCTCAGAGAATTCTTGCAGTCTATCTCTTACACCATTAGTGGTAGAGGTTGGTTTTAGGCTTCCATCTGCTTCCAGAAGTAGAGCAGCTAACCCTGCTACAATGGGTGTTGCCATACTAGTTCCACTCTTTGTTGACCATCCTTGTGCATTACTATCTCCAAAAAGATTAGAGTGTCCGGCAGCGGCTCGAATGTCGCTTCCAGGAGCTACAACAGATGGTTTTAGTTCGTCCCAGCGATCGTCGTCACCATCGCTCTGCCGAGGACCGTAGTTACTATAACTAGCTAAATCATCATCATTCCTGTTGACGTTGTTCATGTTGTCCATGGCTCCAACAGCAATACTCCAATCTGCGGCAGCAGGCGATGGCACCTCTTCATCACCGTCATTACCCATGGCAATTATTACAGCAATACCTGCTGCATTTGCTTGATTAACCAATTGAGACTGTGAATCAGTGCCATCACTGTCGCTTGTAGTGCCCAGAGACATGGACATGATGTGAATTCCGTTATTTTTTTCTCCATCATTTTCCCAGTCCGTATTAACATTTTCAATGCACGCTTCAATTGCTTCATTTATGTCTGCAGCTGAACCTGAACCCCAATCAGCCATCACTTTCATATCAATAAGGCGTGCAGCAGGTGCAACGCCAAGGTAGTCTAATTCGCCATCTCCGTCTTCATCATCATCTCCTCCCATTCCAAGAACGGTTGACGCCACGTGCGTCCCGTGCCCATCAAAATCATCTGGATCTTCGTTACTGTATTCTTCAGTGGTAAATCGATAATTTCCGTTTTCATCTGTAGGGCATCCGCCGTCACAGTTCATGCCGGCAATAAATCGTCTAACATTTTGATCGCCATAAACTCCAAAAGTTTCATGCTCATTATCAACGCCAGTGTCTAAGACGGCAACATTAATTCCTTCACCGTACAATCCTTTGTCCCAGACTACAGGAGAATATTCATCGGAGTTTCGAACCTTAACTGCCTTAACTGCGGTATCGAGCATAGGATAAACTGGAGCTTGCCATTCGATTAATTTTAAATTTGGAACAAGAGTTAATTCACCTACTTTACTTGCTGGAACATAATCAATTCTAATTGCATCAATATACTTGTAGATGTGTGTTACCTCCAAACCTAGATTCTCTATTTCCTTAATGTGCTCTTCACTCGGCTTAGAATTTAGCATCAGAATTACAGCAACATTTTCACCATCTTGTAGCAAATGATTCATCCGGTCATCAATTCCGTCTGCATTTCTATCAAAAAATGTAATATCGAAATCAGGTTTTCCTTCTGCTACTGAGCCCATTGGCATTAAAAGATTCAAAGTTAATAACAGAACAATGCCTTTGGCTCTCATTACATCCCACTCCTATGTAGGTCTAAAAAATGTTGCATTGGTCAGGTTCTTCGAATTTTGTGTAAAAAAGCTGAAATTACAATTATTCCCGAAATTAATACTACAATTCCGTAAATATTAGAATTATCGTCAGGTTTTGATTCTGGGCTGCCCCTTATCTCTAGGATGATATTAGCTGAAATATTGGTATTTCCAATACTCTCAGCTGAGAAATATGCTTCATAACTTAATGATGACTCTGTTTCAAGTCCTTGAGTGTTTATTTGCTTTGTTTCGTAAGGTTCGAGTTCAAAGTAAGTCTCTGTAAGATACAAATTAAGTCCTTCCTCAAGTTCTTTAGATAATTTGAAAGTATCTTTACCATTTCCTGTATTTGTTACTAATATTTTAACGTCAGAATCGATTTGCTGGGCAGAAATACTGACTCCATAGTATTGAGGAATATTGACACTTATATTTCCATGTCCTCCAACTAATTCCTTCCCGTTTTTAATCTCAAAAGGTATCTTTCTTAGACCTTCAGTGGCACTAATAGGAGGTTTGATTTTAATTACGATTTTACTCTCTCTTTCAGTATGTAAAATGTTTGCGCTGTTGATTTCCCAAAAATTAGGTAGAGTAAAACTTAAGTTTAACGTATCCCAAGATTGCTCTAAGGAATCTACTATAGTTATTTCAGATTCTAACCATGAGAAGTAGTATTCATTTTCATTTGTTTCTAATTCAATAGTGTTGAGATTTTTTGCAATAGATTCATAATAGTGTGGTCCCTCTTCATGAATAAAGAAAGAAAAAGAACTAGCATTATTTTCTGAATCTATTTCAAATTCATCTGAAGAAGATAGGCTTAGATTAGCAATAATGTTTCTAGAAGATTTATCTTCAGAAAGCAACTCCTCGTCAGTTAGAGTCCAGTTGAGTTTCTCTCCAGGGTGAAGTTCAGAGTACGTTAAAATTTTCTTTTTTCCTTCATACTCTATTTTTAGAGTAATATTGTTAGCATTTACCGTTCCTAGGTTACTAATTTGTCCCGTTAGAAGGAAGTTGTCATTGATATCGACTCCCTTAACGTTAGAGAAAACACCTTTCGAGGTTTCACTCATCAGTAGTGGCATATCTAAATTTAAGTCAGGTAAATTTAAATCTACGAATAAATTTTCATCGTAATAGTAATCTTGCAGATATCCATCTGAATTGTACAGTGTAAGTTCTATTGAATAGTTCCCAGATTTTTTTGGTTGAATAAGTAAATTATCAAATTTATTACCTTCAAGGTTCTCCATGGTTGTTTTAATCACTTCACCCTGAGCATCTATCATTTTCAAAATTAATAATGAGGCATTACCCGTAAAACTCCCATTAACTAAAACGCTATCGTTATACCCAGTTCCAGTATTCACACTTGTGGAGTTTACTTGTCCAAAAGTAGACTCAGATTGAACTGATTTTTCATAGTTTGTTATGAAATTAAACCACATATTATCTTTAATTTTAAGTTCACTATATCCATACTTCGCTCCATCGGTTGGAAAGTAGATAGTCATCCCCTTTGCCCTTTCTACATTAAGTTTTTCAGGTTTAATCCAATGATCTTCGAACATCACAGTTTGATTCAAAGCAGTCCTCAACTTTTGAGCAGCTTCCTTTACAGAGATCACTGGTATGTTTTTCTCTATGTTAATGGTTAAATCATAAAGGTCTCTGTAATTTGGGTTCTGATCAAATCGTTGAGTACCGTCTCTTGCATCTTTAATATTTTCTTTATAAATAGGCAAAACACTATTTAGTTCTGCGCTAAAGTTATCTAATTCCTCCCATAACTCATCCAATTTATCACTAGATACTACAGAAGCTGTAACAGAGTAACTAGTGTAGACAGACCCATTTCTATACGATTCAACGTAGTCATTTACTACATGGTATGCTAGCTCGTCACTTTTCAAATTTTTATTCAGCTTGTACAGTAAATTATTGTAAGTCCATCCCTTTAGAGGTTCGTAAGCTTCAGAGCCATGTACCATTTCAGTGTGTTCTTTCAATTCATACATTATCTCAAACATACCCATAAGGCAAGCGTCAAATCCAATTAAAGTAAAAGGTGTTTCGTTTGTAATTCCACGATACTCGTTTATTGAATTATCAATTTCAGGGACTGTCAGATAGCTGTTCCCGTCTTCAGCTACTTTTTCCCAGCCGCTTCCGTGATTCCATATAATTAAAATTTTCTTTTTAGCAGGGAAATTTTCAGAGCTCCATATCAAAAAATCCCTGAGTGTATCCCCATTTCCCATATCTAATTCATTTTGCCATGTACTATTAATTTCACTTAAATTGTATTCTACTAGGTTGTGTTTCATTACATGGTATGCATGTGAATCGTCATCATCTATCTTATCAGTTAAAGCAACGATTTCCAAATCTTCGTTCGAACCAACCATTTTCATTTCATTCAAGTCATCAGTTAGTTCATCGTACAATGTATTATCCCCAGCCATGTAAACGTAGAATCCCCATTCAGGTATTTCCTCTTCAGCTGAGGCATCATGGTTTAATTCAAATGTTGTAGAGAGTAAGAAAAATGATAAGGCTATGCTAATTTTTCTACTCATAATCAGCCTTTATTGTATGACTATAAAAGCGCTACATTTATATTTCGTCAGTGTATTTCCATTCAATAACATCGTTATTTGAGATAATATTTCTGTTTGCTGCAATACTACTGTAAAATCCGTTCAGAGTATACTGCCAGCTGTAACCTTCTTCCTTTTGACAGCTATCGCATCCATCAATAATGATATCCGTGACTGAAACTCCTTGACCGTCGTTAGTTGTCATGACTTCATAATTTCCTTGTTCAGTTCCAGCCATTAGCAATCCATAAACTGTGGATTCAGATGTTGTTAACGATTCAAAAATTAATGTATCATTATCTCCAGCATTTGTGTAATATATGCTTAGTTTTGCTGTTACAATTGTTGAAGTGTCAACTTCATCACTTCCAAGTCCTAGTTCATTCACAATTCCAGCTATGACAACGATATTGATTAGTGCAACTGCAATAAAAATTTTAGTTTTGCTCATGACTAATTGTCTCATCATCCATTATTGGTTCGTCATCTATGCCGAATAAGTAGATAACGTAAAATGGAAATCCAATAAGTGTGAATGTGACTAAACTTGAAAGAAGATGGTAAAGCATGAATGGAAGTCCCAGAATGTAGACTAAGATCAAATTATCCAAGGTATGCTCGTATGATAATACAAATACTCCGAAATTTGTCCAGATATCATACATTAGAGTCAATATTATTCCGGATGCTCCAAACTTGTATACAGTTCCAGATTCGACTCTACCGCTAATACTATTTTTGAATTTAGATGTCAGTAAAGATACAAATAAAAATCCAGAATAAGTGAACAATAGAATTCTTGTTCCGCCGAAGTATCCTAAATACATGTCGCTAGCAACTATCATAGAAATTGTTACTACGAATGTCAAGTTCCTAGGTAAAACCATTGCAGACAAAAAGCTGGCAACCATAACCGTTTCAAAATTGGGGTAATCATGCAATACAATTCTTCCGACAAATCCTAATGTAAACACAGAAATTGCGGTTGCGTACAAGCCTACAGAATGTCTTTCCATTAAATTGCAACCTAGGGCCTTAGATAAAAGTTAATCTGTGGTTTTTATTTATCTTGAATTACATCTCTAGCGATTTTTTTCCACAGAGCCCCTTTTTCTTTGTTTGCTAAGGGATTAGCAGGACTTGGATGTGGTATTTCATCAATAGTTAAATTCTCGACACCGGAGTTTTTAACAGCCTTCTGTGCCATACGACTAGCATATTTACCTACACATATTATTCGTTTAATTTTCAATATTTTGGCAACATTTATCAGATATTTATTACATTCATCTAAAATAAATTTAGAAGAAGAAATACTTAATTTATCAGGTGTTACGTTTTGCCCACTACTGTTGAACATCCAAAGGGGGAAGTGATTCATAACAAATACATTTTTGAATGCTTTTTCAGGCGCTCCATACATTTCTTCAATTAATCCCCAGATTCGTTTACCAGAAATTTCAGGTTTTTTACATTCTAATCCAATTACTAATCTTTTAGGATGCATTTTTTTGGGTTCATTAATTTTCAAATCCCTAATTTTCAGATAATTCTTAACTTTTTCAGGACATCCAAATGGAATGCCTGTATTTCCCATTCCATGGCCGGGATTCATCCCCATGATTATTTTACTAGCTCCTAAATCACTGTATTTTTTTAAGTAAGTTTTGTGAGAAATCCATGCATAATCTAAGGGATTATATGCAAACTCAATATTTTTATTTTCTTCTATGAGTCTCGCTTTCTTATTGCTACATTCTTCACCAAATTTTTTAGTAATCTCTATAAGTTTCTCTGCCTTAGATTTCATTTTTTCAGCTGTTATCCTACATAATGTGTGCTTTGCATGTAATTAACATACCCCTTATTAAGGGGGGGAAGCATTAGCATTCAGGCGATTTTATGGTAGATAATCGAATAAGTAAAGTGTTTGTCAGTTCAGTTGCAGCATTGTTGTTACTGTCTAGTGTAGTATTTTTGGCAGGAACTCAAGCAGATGCTTCTGATGATTTACAAATTTTGGATGTTTTTGAACCGGATGGAACTCCACCACCACGTGAAAATATAGAATACGACTATATTGTTAAGTGGAGGAACATTGGAGACGATGATTACACAGCTAAAGTTGTACTATACGAGCCTGCAACAAATGGAGATTGTTCTACGTCATCAATAGCAGACGAAACTGATGAATTTACGATGTCGCCTGGTGAAAATGGTGATGTAACGCTATCAATTACATTTGGTCAGACAGGTGAAGTTTGTATCACTGCAGCCGTTAACGAAGGTGGAAGTGATTACGGCGCTTACGAATTTTATGTTTCAGTAGAGCCTGAAACTGGAGAGGCAGATCTATATGTTTTACTAGATATGGAAAGTGAACAAGCAGCCCCAGGTCAAGATATTACAGTTGTATTTGAGTATGGTAACGATGGAGATGTTAGTACTCAAACTCCAATTACAATAATGGCATGGTTTGATGCTACAGGAGAATCTGATGATGGACCTTACACCATAGCCCCATCACCCTTAACTTTTTCTTACATTACTCCAGATCCAGATGGAGATGAGATTCCACCAGAAAGAATGGAATGGCAATATACAGTTCCATCCGTAGAGGATGGACTATACAAGCTCAAGGTTGAAATAGATTCGGAGTCAAATAATACTGAGGATCCAGACGCTTCTAATAATGTAGATAGCCTTGATTTGTGTGTCGGAGACTGTAGCCAGCCAGATCTTAGAGTCAAAGATCTTGGTCCTGAAACGCTAACTAGCGTTCCTATTGAACCAGTGGCAGGTACAATCGTTTCATTTACCTACACAATAGAGAATGTTGGCGAAGGTGAAGCAAGAGGAACGCCAAGTAATCCATTAGTTATGTTTCTAGAAGTTATGAAATGCCCTGATGAAGATTGCTCGGGACAAAATTGGGTTAAAGTTAACGAAAGCCGTGAAATAAGACCATCAATTCCAGGAAACGGGGGGGAGTTTAATGATGTTTCATTCCTAAGATTAAATTGGAGTACTTCGCCTCAAGACTCAGGATTCTGGAATGTCAGAGTATTCGTGGATGGATTCAACTCAATTGAGGAAACAAACGAAACTAATAACCAAGCATTTGATTCAAGTTGGTTCAGAGTTAAAAGTGGTTATCTTGAACTAAGGGAGCAAAGACCAGATTTGATTGTGGCTAACATCGATGAAGGGGATGAAACTGTTTATGATAATGAAGTAACAACAATCGAAGTGGCAGTAACTCAATCTGACTTGGCTGATAGTGTGGCTGAGGAAGTTAAAGTTTATCTTAGGGTAGAAGATCCTGAAGGTGGTGCAGTTGATTGGTTCCAAATCGACCAAGCTAAAACTGTTGGTCTAAATGGAGAAACCACTTTCTTTGAATACGATTGGACGCCTACCAAGTTAGGAAGTTACGCAGTAAGTGCTTATGTTGATAAGAATGACGATATTCTTGAGTGGAATGAAAATAACAATGAGTTCGAAGATAGAGTAATTACTGTTTACGAAAAACTTCCAGATTTGCAAATTACTTCCGTAGACATATCTCCAGTTAACGAAGAAGGTTATGCTGTGGTTGGTGTCAGTAGTGAGCTAACTGCAACAATAGCAAACCTAGGAGTTAGAAATATGACTGATAGCGAGGGTACCAAGCTTGAAGTTACATTTTACACTTCATCACCATTTACATCCAAACTCGCTACAATTAACGTAGATAAAGCTTTAGATATGGGAGAGACAACCGATGTAAGTATTCCATTCACATTCTTGGAAAATGCAGCTTACAGATTCATTATTAAGGTTGATGAGAGTCAAGAAATAGCTGAGGGAACAGGTGGGCCGGAGCTTAATAATGAAGCTATCAAAAATGCGTATGCAGTCAGCTCTGTAGATGCTTATGTTTCTGATATGTCAGTTGACGTAGGGGATGGATTAGCTGGAAAAGAGTGTCCCATAACATTTGAAGTGGGAGTTGCAAATATTCCAGAGGGAAGTTCCTACAGACTTCATTTTAATGTGTCGGTTGATGGAACTTTTGGATGGGGTGAAGTTCTGGGTGTTGCTATACAAAACTCAACTGGTTTTTATCCATTAGGTACGGGTTATTCAGTTAGTGGTCAGTACGGTTTTATTGACTTCAATTCTAGCTACAGTAATCAGACAATAGTAATTCCATGGATTCCTAATAAAGATAGAACAGACACCTACAATGTTTCTGTCAGCGTAAGCAGTTCAATAAATGTCAATGAAAATAATGATTTAGCTTTCGTGAACAAGTTATCTATTGCAAAATTAACCACAAACATCGTGGTTGATGCCATCAAAGTAACTGAGTCAGATGGCTCAGCTACAATCAAAGTAACTGTAGGTTATCCTCAGGGAGAACAGTCTGAATTAGATGTTGATGTAGCAATGCATGTTTACAAAGCAACAGATTATGAAGACGGTAATCCTCCAGTTGATACTTTAACAGTCAAGACTATTGAGGGATTAATTAGAGGAGATTCAAGAGCTGTATCTTTCACTTGGGCAGTTAAAGACGGAAATTACATATTTGTGGCAATACTAGACCCTGAAGACTTAATTAAAGAAGTTGATGAAGCTGACAACACGTTCCCATCAAAGGAACAGACATTCGGTGCATCAAACGTGGCCAATCTCGATGAGGAGGAAGATGATGGTGGTTTACTACCGGCACCGTCTCTGCTCGCAGCCTTAGTAATATTTAGTATGGTTGCATTAATTCGAAGAAGAATTTAATGGATCACACAGCCCTTCTTTACTTCGTAGGTCCTGCTGGAGCCGGTAAATCTACACTAGTAGCTACATTGCAAGAATGGATGCAACACTATAGGTATGACGGAGTTGCAATCAACTTAGACCCAGGTTCTGAAACAGTAGCCTATGAGGCAGCAATTGACGTCAGGGAGAAGTTCACAGTTTCTCAGATAATGGATGAATACAGTTTAGGACCCAACGGAGCTCAAGTAGTCTGTGCGGATTTGTTGGCAGTAGAGTTGGACTGGATTAAGGAACAAGTCGATGAAATTAACTGTGACTATTTTTTAGTAGATACGCCTGGTCAAACGGAATTATTCCTTTACAGAGAAGCTTCAAAGGTTTTAGTAGAGAATATTTCGCCAAGAGCAGGAATTGTTTTGCTTCTTGATCCTCTACTTTCTAGGACTCCTGAGGGATTTGTCACTCAGCTGTTACTCGCATCTGCCGCACATTTGAGATTTCCTATTCCAATGTTTCCTGTACTCACCAAGTGCGATTTGCTTAAACCTGAAGAAGTAGATAACGTTAGAGAATGGGCTGCTAATTTAGACAAGTTAGCGATGGATATGCCTAACCTGTCTGGCATGAGCGGAGTCCTTTCTTCTGAGCTCCTCAAAGTACTTCAAGTGTTAGCCTTGGAATCAAATCTTTTAGCAGTATCTTCAAAAGAAGGCGAAGGAATGGATGATCTTTATTCTATTGTTCAATCTACTTTCGCAGGCGGGGATGACTTAGAAGCGCATACAGATTCAAATTAGTTACTATTATTAATACAGGTATTTTTATTGTAAAATAATATGGCTGATGAAATACCACTAATTGTCGAAAGAGATGGGAAAGTGTTGAATCTCAGTCTTAATAATGTTGATAAAAAAAATGCTCTTACTTCTGAAATAATGGGTGCTTTAAGTGCAATACTTGAAGATGTAGAGAATTACGAAGATTTGCGAGTTATTATTATCAAAGGTAGAGGCTCTGTATTTTGTTCGGGAGCTGATATTAGTAATTGGAATCCTGAAGAATTGCAGAAGCTGTTATTTTCATTATCAGATTGCCCTGTGCCAACTATTGCACATGTACATGGAGTGTGTTATGGAGGAGGTATGGGTCTAGCATCTGCGTGTGATTTTATTATAGCTGAAGAAGGTACTAAGTTTGGTTTTCCAGAGGTTAAGATAGGTATGATTCCCGCGGTTATATCTCCTTATGTATCTCGAAAGATAAGTATTGGGCGCATGAAAGAATTATTCATAACTGGAGAAAGTTTTGGAGTGGAGCAAGCTTATAGCTTTGGTTTCTTATATAGTCCAAATCCAGACATTGAAAAATTAATTAAAAATGTAGTTGGAGGTGCACCGCTAGCACAAAGTTTTGTGAAGAAACTACTTTCAGAAGAAGTTGACAAAGAATTTATAGAGGAAAGAGATTCCCACCTAGCTGAACTTATAGCACAGATTCGTGAGGGCTCTGAGGCACAGGAAGGTATGGCTGCTTTTATGCAAAAACGCCCTCCTTCATGGAGTAAGTAATGATTAAGAAAATTCTAATTGCAAATCGAGGCGAAATTGCTTGCAGGGTCATAAGAGCTTGTAAAGAAATGTCGATTCAATCAGTTTCGGTATACTCAGACGTTGATGTTAATTCTCCGCATGTTTCCATGGCAGATGAAGCAGTTTGCATTGGACCTGCAAATCCATCAGAAAGTTATCTAAATTTTGATAAAATAATTGAGGCAGCTAAATTAACATCTTCAGATGCGATACATCCAGGATATGGTTTTTTATCAGAAAACGGGGATTTTGCTCAATATGTAATCGACTCGGGTTTGATTTTCATAGGGCCAAGTCCAGAAACCATCAAGGTTATGGGAGATAAGGCCGAGTCGAAAAAAATCATGGAAGAGGCTGGAGTTCCAACAATTCCAGGTCATGATGGAGAGTTAACAGGTAATATCGATTCTATTGCAAAGGACATAGGATTTCCTCTCATGGTCAAAGCTGCAGCAGGAGGTGGAGGTAAGGGAATGAGAGCAGTATACAACCCAGAGGATTTGTCCGAAGCCATTGAATCAGCAAGCAATGAAGCTCGCAACTCTTTTGGTAACGACACCTTAATTTTGGAACGTTTTTTGGATAAGCCCAGACATATTGAGGTGCAGATACTAGGTGATCAAAAAGGAAATATTGTACATCTTTTTGAACGAGAATGTAGTATTCAAAGACGCCATCAAAAGATAATCGAAGAGTCACCTTCTTCAGCAATAACTAATAAACTCAGGAAAGAAATGGGTGAAGCTGCAGTAAAAGCAGCAAAAGTAACTAATTACCATAGTACTGGAACAGTGGAATTTCTTTACCAAGATGGAGAATTTTTCTTCTTAGAAATGAATACTCGGTTACAAGTAGAGCACGGAGTAACTGAGATGGTTTGCGGCATAGATTTAGTAAAATGGCAAATTCGCATAGCTAATGGAGAGGAATTATCTTTGTCTCAAAAGGATGTAAAACAAAGGGGGCACTCAATTGAATGTAGAATTTATGCAGAGGATCCTTCACGTAATTTTTTACCTACACCAGGACACGTTCGGAAATTAGTTTTACCTATAGGTCCAGGGATTAGAAATGATGTAGGAATAGTTGAAGGCCAAGAAGTATCAAGCTCCTATGACCCTCTTCTCTCAAAATTAGTCGTATGGGATTCTAATAGGGCTGATGCCATAGACAAAATGAATTACGCCTTGGGTAATTTTGTCGTGCTAGGATTAATAACAAATCAACCATTTTTGAAAGAGATAATGTCTAATAAAGATTTTGTTAAAGGAAATTTTGATACTAATTTTATTTCTGAAAACTATTCGGAATGGAAATTAGATGATATTCCAATAGAAGCAATTGCAGCAGCCTTACTATCTTCTAAAAATTCATCTGTTGTAAATTCATCAGATGTAAAATCAATTTCATCTCCTTGGAGACAAAAAGGTCACTGGAGGCATGGACTGTAATGAGTGAAAGGCTGGTGTTAGGCGAAAAGTCTTTTGATGTTAAAATAAGAAAAACAGGGGATAATTTTACAATTTTAGTAGGTGATGAGGAATACTCAGGTACCTATTCTAAGACGTTGGATGGAGGCATTAATGTCAAATTAGGAAATTCAAATTCTATTTGCTATTCTGAGAAAAATCACAATGAAATATATGTTTTTGCAAATGGTAAAAACTATTTCTTTAAGCACAGTAGAGTTAGATTTGACTCAACTGAGCAAGAAGAAACTAGTGAAGACCGAGTTTTAAGTCCTATAACTGGAAAATTATTAGACAGCAAAGCCTCAAAAGGTTCTTCAGTCTCCAAAGGAGATGTTGTTTTAGTTCTTGAAGCCATGAAAATGGAACATAGGCTAACTGCACCTAGAGATGGCACAATATCAAAAATGACTGATGCCAAAGTCGGTGGCCAAGTTAAAGAGGGTGATTTCATGTTTGAATTGGAGGATGAATGAGTACAATAAAAAGCAATCACAATCCGAGTAGCGATGAATCCCTAGCAAACTCAGAATATAATAAAAAATTAGTAAAGGATTTAAAAAATAAGATTTTGGAAGTTAGTAGAGGCGGTAAAGAGTCTGCAGTGAAAAAGCATCAGGATAGGGGAAAATTACTCGTCCGAGAGAGAATAGATTTACTAATTGATCAAGATACTCCATTTTTAGAATTATCTGCTCTAGCAGCTATTGACATGTACAAAAATGAAGTTCCATCAGCTGGGATAGTTACAGGTATCGGGGTGGTACATGGTAGAGAGGTAATGATTATTGCAAATGATGCTACTGTTAAGGGCGGAACTTATTTTCCTCTTACAGTTAAGAAGCATTTGCGCGCACAAGAAATTGCTCAGGAAAATAATCTTCCATGCATTTATTTGGTTGATTCAGGAGGAGCATTTCTTCCTATGCAAGATGAAGTATTCCCCGATAAGGATCATTTCGGCAGAATATTTTACAATCAAGCTCAGATGTCAGCAAAAGGCATTCCTCAAATTGCAGTTGTGATGGGTTCCTGCACGGCAGGAGGGGCTTACGTTCCAGCAATGTCTGATGAAACAATAATCGTTAAGGAACAGGGGACTATTTTTTTAGGAGGTCCACCTCTAGTTAAGGCAGCTACTGGAGAGGTTGTAACTTCTCAAGATCTAGGTGGAGCTGAAGTTCATACAAGGAAGAGCGGTGTAGCCGATCACTACGCAATGAATGATTCACACGCTCTCGAAATTGCAAGAGATATCGTTTTTAATTTGAATAGAAAACCTAAACCACTTTTATCAATAAGTGAACCAGAAGAGCCTTTGTTCAACCCCGAAGAATTATACCAAATAATTCCAAAGGATTCTCGTAAGCCATATGATGTTAGAGAAGTAATAGCTAGAATTGTCGATTCTTCCAAGTTTCATGAATTTAAAGCTAATTATGGAACTACAGTAGTTTGTGGTTTTTCTAAGATAATGGGATTTCCTGTCGGTATCATTGCCAACAATGGGGTATTGTTTTCAGAATCATCTTTGAAGGCGACACATTTTATTGAGATGTGTTGTCAACGCAAAATTCCGTTGGTATTTCTACAGAATATAGTTGGTTTTATGGTAGGTAAAGATTACGAAGCTGGAGGAATTGCCAAAGATGGTGCTAAAATGGTCATGGCAGTTTCAAATGCAAATGTTCCTAAATTTACAGTAGTAATTGGAGGTTCCTTTGGAGCTGGAAATTACGGAATGTGTGGGCGAGCGTATCAGCCTAGACAGATGTGGATGTGGCCTAATTCTAGAATATCTGTGATGGGTGGAGAGCAAGCAGCTGATGTTCTATCAACAATTAAAAAGGACCAAGTTGAATCCACCGGTTCCAAATTAAGTCAAAAAGATATAGATAATATTCGTAACCCGATATTGCAGAAATATGAGAATGAAGGTAATCCCTATTATTCTACAGCAAGATTATGGGATGACGGAGTTATAGATCCTCTTGACACAAGAATGATATTGGCTTTAGGATTGTCAACAGCAATGAATGGAAAAACTGAAAAAACAAATTTTGGCGTTTTCAGAATGTAATCATATTAAGCCTTAAATATCACCTTAATTTGAATTATCATGGAAGAATCAATATGTCGTATTGAGCTTGAAACAGAAGATACTACTTTCATAGCAAAAGTTCAAACAGATATGGGTGGGCCACGCGAATATCGTAGCAAAAGATTTGATGGTTTACTTAATCAAGTAATGAGTGAACTTCAAGCCGAATTTGAACCTGATTTTGAATGAACTTATATCCATTAATTGGAATAGGCATTGGAGTTTTTTTAAGCTACTATATCTTAAAAATGGTAGCTAAAAGAATGAATAAAGATATGCCAAGCCTGGGCGAACTAATGTATCCTATGCACCATACAGACTCGAGAAGGGATAAGATTAATCAAAGAAAAGCAAAATTAGCAGAAAAAAAAGGTAAGCATTAAATGCAGTCATAATTATAGCATGTAAGGTGTAAAATGCGTTATTTCTTAATTTTAGCTTTTGCGTTAGTAGTTTTAGCTCTTGTATCCAATGAAGCAGCAGCTGAGCCTGATGTATATATGGTAGAGATTGCCCCTAATACTGTAGACAACCAACAAGATGAAGAGGTTTCTTTTAGCTCAGAGTGTTCTGTTTGTAACGGAGAAGGTATGACCTATTTTTATTGGAATTCTTCGATAGATGGGGTTTTGGCTTCAGGTTCAGAAAATCACAATGTAATGATATCTTCCACAACATTTAGTATCGGAGAGCATACAATTACTTTTCAGGTAAGAGATAACAACAGCGAATGGAGTACAGACAGTTCTAGCTCACGAGCTAATCTTTCAGTCTCAGGAAGAGACGGTGGTGGCAATAGTGATATTGATGTTAATTTTGGGATTGAACCTCCAACGTTACACATTGGTGAGACAGCTACATTTAGAGCCTGTACGGAAATGTATCCCGAACCACAGCCTTGTGTAAACGATCCAGATGCAGATTTAGATTTTTATTGGGAAATTCGTTGGAACGACGAGGGAAGTTGGTCATATATTGGCAACTCTGAAATTTTTACATTCAATGACCTCCAAGAAGGTACACATACTGTTAAACTTTCCATAACATACAATGGAGATACAGTAAACGAAACACAGCAAATGATTGTATTTCCCCCTATTCCACAAGTAGTTATTGACTTTACTAGCGGGGACTCAATTAAAGAGGGCGATACATTAGAAATCACTGCTCAATGTTTAGATAACAATCAAGATGAAATCGAGTGTGATTATTATTGGGATATCTATGATAATGATGGTAATCCAGACTTATTATTCAGATTATCAGGTTCTCCAATAACCTTGACTAACCTTACTAACTCTCAAGGTTCATATGAAATAGTTTTTAGATCTCAAGATTCTGATTCCGGAATTTACTCTACATACTATCAAGCAATTGTGAATGTTTTACCTCCTAACCAGTCTCCTACTGCTTCTATTTTAATAAGTCCAGAATCTCTAGGCGGATTAACTCCACAGTATTATTGGACTTCAGTTCTTACTTTTAGCTCATCTTCCAATGACCCTGATGGCAATATCGTAGCTTACAAGTGGTATTACGATGGGGTTCTTACTTCTGAGGATTCACAGTTTTCTCTATCATTTACTAGCGCAGATATCGGCCTACATCAAATTAAGCTAGAGGTTCAGGATAACGATGGAGTTTGGAGTTCTCAGACAGCAACAGGTTTCAAGTTGAAAGATAATAATGAGCCAACGTGTGATTGGTATCCTGAAGAGAATAACGGTACATATCTGCTTATATCTGATTGTGAAGATCCGGATGAAGAAGGATTTATAGTTGAATACTTTTGGACAGCCTATGCAAACATAGATGGTGATAATGTCATCATCTTTAACGCTACAGGACGAAATCTTACTTTTACACCTACATTCTCAAGCGACTATGTTTTTACATTAGTTGCTACGGATAATGGTGGTCTATCATCATCAGCCGCAGGGCACTCTATTGATGTAAAGCTTGATTTACCTAAAAACTTCATAGTTTCTTTTGGTTCTAAAGAGATTGATGTTGGAGATTTCTTCCATATTGATTTTAGCGAAACGACGGGAGAATATTCATATTTCAAGGTAAAAGTTACTAGCCCTAATGGTACCACTAAAGATTATCAAGTAAATGATATTTCTTCAAATTTTACAATTGGATTTAATGAAGCAGGCACTTATCCAATAGATGTTCAAGTGGTTTGGGCAGATGGTACCGACAGAGGTCTTGATGATTTTTATGGACCCACTGTAACAGTAGGATCAAAAGCCGAGTCGTCAACCGGAGACAGTAACGAATCAGTTGATTTAGCTGAAGAATCAGATGATCTTCCTTCATTATCATTACTATTTTCTACACTAATTCTTTCGTTAATTGCAGTAAGTAGACGTCAAAGGTAGACTTTTTCTTTCCTAATAAGAGAAGTCCAATAGCCCAACCCCAGACTCATTATAATCTCAGTACCAGCTATTGCAAAGAATAGAGCCTCACTGTGAACTACCTCTTCCTTGAAAGTTTCTTCAAAAGATACTATTAGTATTATTTCCTTGACCACAGGGTCATTATCTTCATAATTTACAGTTAAAGTAATATTATATCTTCCAGAAGCGTGTACGGTATATTCTATCTCAGTTAAATTTGAATAACGAGTGTCCGGCCCACTAATGTTTCTTCCAAAGTCCCATAAAATAGACGATGAATTTTCGATTCCAAAAGCTCTAAAAATTACTTCATCTCCAGAATCAACGAATAAGATATCAGATTTCTCGTTGGCAGTTACTTGTATTTCTGCAGCAGTCTGTGGTAATAGTAAGATAAATGCTAGTAAAGCTATACTAAACTTGGACTTTACCATATTGTTTTGATATTTTGCGGTCTACTACTTTTCTTAATTCTTCAGACCATAGTTTTCCGTCAACTACTTTCAAATCTTCATGTGTTACATCACATTTAGCATAGACTACACCATCATCTTCGTGGCTAGTAGTTAGTTCAATAGCAGGTTTTGATTTGATGACAGTTGCTTGAATCAAGTCGTTGACTTGGTATAAGTCTCTAACATTTGAAACATATTCCTTTGACATTTTAGCAATGTGCAATGTTCCAACGGTATAATTTCCAATAGATCTCTTTATTCCTTTGATCTTTAATAATTCAACAGATACCATACTGTCTCGAACACTTTGAATCTTACCGAAAACTTTGTCTCCTTCTTTAAATTCAACAGGAACTGATACAGAAGGCTCAATACTGATAATCATATTTTCAGTATCTTCTTTCACATTTCCGCAAACTCCAGCAATCAATTCTCCATTATCTTCGTAAACTCCTTTTCCAGGCATGTATTCCATAGCGCTTGCGAGTACGTCTCCGGGTTGCTTCATTATTTTGGCAGAGAGGCTATATGATAAAGGATTGCGTTCTCTACACTAACCTTTTTTGAGTGGAATGGCATGCTATTCCTCAAGGGATACTCAAATTCATATAATTCAATTACATGAAAATTATTCTTTTTAATTATTTTTTCTATGAATTTTCTAGTTTCAGATAAATGTATGGTCCAAACATTAGTTGCAATTTCCATAGCCTTTTCTAAGAAAATTTTGTCAGCTCCGGGTCTCTGTGATCCAAATGGCGGATTCATGATTACTGTGTCAAATTCAGTGTTAATTCCCTCAACAGGTGCATTAATCCACTTAATGTCAAGATTATTTTGAGATGAATATTTCTCGCTTATTGACATAGCCCCAGAATCAATTTCGTATCCAGTCACATCAGCACCTAGCAAAGCGGCGGCAATTGCCAATCTTCCAGTCCCAGAACCTAAATCAACCACTTTCCCAGATAAGTTTCCTGAAGAATTAACTTTTTTAATGATTTCAAACGCAATGTCAGGTGGAGTTGAATATTGTTCTAGTTCAGGAATAGGCTCCTCAAAATCGGGAGAATTAAATAAAATTTTGTTGTTCATTTATGTTCTTCGATATTTTCCGTAAACATTTTCTTGTAATATAACACCTTCTTCGCGCATTTGCTTAAGAGTTAGTTCAGATTTTCTTCTGTCAAAGCCTTTTTCTTCCATGAAGTCATATATCTCTTGCTCGTCCATCCCCTCACTTGGTCCGCTAGCTAATATTTCTAAGAGAACTGTTCTCGGATCGGTTTCTTTTCTCCTTTGTTCAGCATCTAATCCAAAAAATGCAAAGTCTACATCTCCTCCTAATGTAACATTCAAGAATAAATCCATTAGCTCAATTGCGCTTTCAGCATGTCTAACATCAACAGTTTCAGAAAGGTACATTTTTGCATTAGCTTCAGCTAATCTAATGATAGATTCTAGCTGTCTTGGAGTTATAGGCATTGTTTTGTCTTGATCATCTAGATTGTGATAAACGCTTCTGAGCCTAGTATAATACTCTTTGATTCTAGTCTGGGCTTGATGAGACATTATAGGTCTTAATCTCCTAGCGTAAGAGATGTATAACCTCAATAATCTTGTGTCTATAGGCCCTTCAAGATTTCTAGTAGTTTCCTCTTCAGGAACCTGACCAGGAGTTAAAGCTTCTCCAGCCCGATGGCTTTCCAGAATTCTGTCTGCCAGTAATTTATCTCTATCCGGGTCTGGTGCGTCTGTAATTATAAAAAATACATCGAAACGACTGAGAAGTGAGACAGGCATGTTCACTTGAGGAGGTAAAGGCATTGTCATATCGAATCGGCTTCTCCTTGGATTTGCAGCTGCCAAAACAGAGCATTTAGATTTAAGCTGAGCATTAATTCCTGCTTTTGCAATACTAATGGTTTGTTGCTCCATCGCTTCGTGCATAGCAGATCGATCCTCTTCAGACATCTTGTCTATTTCATCAATACAAGCAATTCCCCCAGATGCGAGTACTAAGGTTCCGGCTTCTAAACTCCATCTCCCCTCACCAAACTCATCTCTTACTGCAGCAGCAGTTAAACCTGCGGCAGATGTAGATTTACCAGTTGCCATTACGCCTCTGGGTGCTATTCTTGATGCAGATCTAAGAAGCTGAGATTTGGCTAACCCAGGGTCCCCCATCATTAGCATGTGTATGTCACCTCTAATTCTTGTTCCATCTGGTAATTCTTTGTCAACTCCTCCGAATTGTTGTAATGCGAGTGCACTTTTTTCCCACTCCATACCAAATATGGTCGGGGCAATTGAATCTCTTATTCGGTTTGATATGTCTTCGCGTAAAGATAATTCTTTTATTTCAATAAGTTCTGCAGGTGTAGGTTCAACATCTTCATCTTCGCCTACTTTTTCATCAATACTATGAGCATACAAGTAAATGTCAAATTCACTTTTCTGTCTTCTTCCTTGGAATTGTGCTTTGGGTTTAATAATTCCAACTAGTGCCACTCTGTCACCAGGTTGCACTTTGTGCGCCAAAGAACTTTCAAAATACGCAGATAACCTTTCAGGTTGTGCTCCGGGCGGCAAATCTTCCGGAAATTCTTGTATTTCAATCTTTTGGGAATCTATGTATTGCGACAAATCATCCCTTAATTTAAAGTCAGTACACTTACACCCTTCAGAAGTACATCTCGTTGGTTCTTTAATTGTAAAAAAATCCTGTATGAATGAATTTCGATGCCTTTCCCAATCACATTCAAAATTTCCAATTTCCATCCTCGGGCGGACGGGTGTTGCTTTTCTAACTAACCCTCTTAACTTTACAGTTCGATATAGATGTTCTTTACGCAATCCGCTAATCTCTACCTCATATAATTCGTCAGGAATACCAACTGGTACAACATCTAAGTCAATCTTTGTCCGGTGTTCTTCTCTTACTCTATCCTTTGTGCCTTCATCAATAAATTCTTGGACAACGTATTTTGCAGATTCTAAAGTTTCGTCTAAATTCCATCTTAAATTACTGGACAGCCTTCCGTTGAAATCGGCCACAGCTTCCCATGTAACACTGACGGATCTTTCACCATCGGGGTATTCCCTTGACACTTTTTGAATTTCATCACTGTAAGTAGGAATACTATCAGAATCAACTCTTTCACCTCTACATTTTGGGCATAGAAGTTCATCTTTCAGGCCAGTACCTTTACACATTGTACATTTTGGAGCAGATGCTTCCTTTCCAAATTTATCTACAGGTCTATTTCTAGAGTCCTGAAAGAAGGAACGCCAAAGTTCCATAAGTTCTTCAAGAGGTATATCATTAGCCAAGGACCTTCCTCATGCGGCCCCTCATTAAATGTGTTGTGTATTATCCACCGAATATTCTTTTCCAGATACTAGGCTTGTTAGCCTGTATTTCAGCCATAAGATTTATTCTTGAATCAACAGCAGCCATAAAATTAGGATTTATTTCTAGGGCTTTGTCAAAAGCAGCTAATGCTTTATCTCTTTCGGTCAGACCTTTCCATAAAACAGTACCTTTGTTAACCCACGTATCGACAACGTACGGGTTCAAATCTAAAGCTTTTTCAAATGCTTCTAAAGCTTTTTCAGGTTCATCAAGTGCATAAAGGATATTTCCTTTATTTCGGTGTAATGTATCATCATTTTCGTGAGATTTCAAGGCGTGGATACAAACCTTAAGAGCTGATTTGTTGTCGCCTTTCTTTCTAAGAACCATAACTAAATCATTGTGTGCTTCTTTCATGTCTGGCTTAAATTGAATAGCTCTTTTGAGACACTTTTCAGCATCATCGTATTTTTGGACAAGCATTTTTGCGTATCCTTTGTTATACCAAGCCTCAGCATCTTTAGAATTTAATCTTAAAATCGCATTCCAGCATTTGTCAGCTTTACCAAACTTCTTTAATTTAGTTAATAATATTCCCATGGACTTCCATGTATCAATATCTCTAGGAGCATGTTGTGTTGCTTGATGGTATGATCTTATAGCTTCTTCATAATCTCCTAATAGCTCACATACCTCAGCTCTTCCTTTCAAAGCTTCTGGATGATTAGGGCTTTGTTTAAGAACGGTCTCAAAAGTATTTCTTGCATTATCGGGATCTCCGAGTTCGTACTGGACTTTACCAAAAGCTATTCTGGCTTTAATATCTCCGGAATTATCTCTTAATATTCCATCGAGTAAATTATAGGCACCATCTAGGTCTCCATTGTATAGTAAATCATCAAGTGTTTTTTTCCAGTTTCCGGCCATATTTATTTTTTCTCGAATGTGAAAACTCTTTCGTCTTCACCCACCATATCTTCAGCCACGCTATAAGGTTGTTGTAGGAGTCCTTCAAGCACTCCAGCTAAGCAACCTGATGTAAAATCACAATTATGCTCCTTACCAATTATTCCTATTTCAAGCAAATTTTCTACCTTAACAATTACTTTCTCAACATAAGTGTCTAAAACAAATAGATGTCCTAAACCGGCTTCAGCCCATGCCTGATTTAGCACCATATCAAGATCATCAGTTCCCATTCCGGCATAATTAACAGATAAATTAACACCTACAGTGTGCCCACACTTGAACATGATTTTCCTAGCATTGTTATTACCAATAGTCTGTAACTCAGTCCATAATGTACCTAGGAAGGCACTAGGAAGTACTAAAATGTCTGAAGTTTGTACTCCAATATCTGTATCGTAGAAATCGTCCATAGGGCTTCTGGCCCTTCTTACATTCCCTCAACCATACTTTCCGAAATATTTTGGAAAGCTTCCCCCACATTGCGGCCATCTTTTGCAGACGTCATCATAAATGGAGCATTTAGTTTCTTGGAAACTTCAGACATTTCTTTTTCGCCAAATAGTGCCTTATCCATTAAATCACATTTGTTTGCAAGAAGGACTACAGGGATTTCTCCAGTAACTTGCATCAAGGTCTTAATCCAGTCGATAGTTGAAAGTAAAGTTTCTCGCCTTGTAATATCACAAACAATCATTGCACCTTCTGAACCACGATAATATGCTTGTTTAACGTTACCAAGTGTCTTTTGTCCAGCTACATCCCAAATCATTAGTGTAACATCAATATCTGGTTTAGCACCACCGGCTCTTAATTGCACTTCTTTCTTTACGATTTTTGCTCCAATTGTAGTTAAATATTTATCATCAAAAGCGTTTATAACGAATCGACGAATCAAACTAGTCTTTCCTACAGCAGGGTCACCTAGGACAACAATCTTCTTTGATACTTTCTTAGCAGCCATCATGGTTTCTAACCTCGAGGTATGTCGACAGTTGAGACTCTATATAATATTAATCAGTAATTTTCAAGTGTTTGTTTAATCTCGCAAATGTGAGTGCCCCTTTGACCAACGACAATTCTCTTTATTGGTGACTTGCAATGTGGACAAGGTTCTCCAGTTTTTCTAAAAACTTGCAGTTTCTTCCAAAATTCCCCCTTCTTTCCTTCTGGTCCTCGAAATGTTAAGAACGTTGTTCCTCCGTAATCTATTGATTTTTTTATGATATATTTTATTGAGTTATGTAACTTCTTTATTTCACCTTTTGAAAGAGTATTTGCTTTTCTCAGAGGATGTATGCTAGCTCTAAACAAAATTTCATCAGCCAAGTAATTTCCGATTCCTGCTATAAATGATTGATTTAGAAGTAATGGTTTGATTGTCCCACTTCTTTTATCAATAAGATTTTTAAATTTTTTCAAAGTAAAAGCTGAGCTTAAAGGCTCAATTCCTAAGTGTTTAATAATTGGCCCAGGGTCATCAACAATCCATACCCTGCCAAATTTGCGATAATCTACAAGACACATCTTTTGATTATTTTCAAAGTCAAATTGTACTGTTGTGTACTTGGGAGCATCAATTCCAATGTCTATTCGCCCAGTCATCCGCAGATGAACGATAATATAATCTTTAGTCAATTTAATTATAAGGTATTTCCCACGCCTATCAAAGCTAATTATTTTTTGATTTTTAATTCTTTTAAAATCATCAATACAAGCTTTAGCCCATATAGATTTTCCACCTTTTAATTTCCAACCTTTAATTATTTTGTCCAGTCCGGTTCGATATGAATCAACTTCAGGTAGTTCAGGCATTAATGTATCAAGGCAGACAGTTTTAATCTCCTGTCCTTACAAACTTGTGCTCAGAATGTATAATACGGCCAAGCGCAAAGTTGAAGATTTTAAATCTATCGAAGAGAATAAAGTAGGAATGTACGTTTGCGGTTTGACTGTCTACAATGACATGCACCTCGGACACGCTAGGACTTATATCGCATTTGATGTAATTCGTAGATGGCTTGAATTTAGTGGATACGAAGTAAATTTCGTTCAAAATCATACAGATATTGATGATAAAATAATTAAGAAGGCAAATCAGGAGAATGTTAGTTTTGAAGAAATTACCAATAAATACATTAAAAGAACGCAAGAGGACTTAGATAAATTACAGGTCAAAGCTCCTACATTTATGCCGAAAGCTACAGATTATATTACAGAGATGATCGTAATTATTGAAAATTTAATTGAGAAGGGCAACGCATATGTTACTGAACCCGCAGAAGGAGCTCTGGCACCAGATGTTTATTTTAGCGTCCATTCAGCTTCAGATAAGTTCGGAACTTTGACAGGTCAGAAGCTGGAAGAGATGAGAGCAGGTTCTAGAGTAGCCGTTGATGAAAGAAAGCAGCATCCGGCAGATTTTGTCCTTTGGAAAGGGGCTAAAGAGGGTGAGCCAACTTGGGATAGCCCTTGGGGAAAAGGTAGGCCAGGTTGGCACATAGAATGCTCAGCAATGTCTCTAAAATACTTAGGAGAACATTTTGATATTCATGGAGGTGGAATAGATTTAAAGTTTCCGCATCATGAATCCGAAGTTTTGCAAACGGAGTGTCATACAAATCATTCACCTATGGCAAATTATTGGCTTCATTCTGGACATTTAACGATAAACAATGAAAAAATGTCCAAATCCTTAGATAACTTTTTCTTGGTTAGGGACGTAATGAAAGAATATTCTGCACCTGTATTAAGGTTCTATTTACTTAATGGACATTATAGATCACCTATTGATTTTAGCGATTCGAATTTAGCAGAGTCTCATTCAGCTTACAAGAGGTTAGAAGGTGTCTACAATCGTTTAGAGTCCGTTTCTAAATCAGGCGAGCAAGAGCCTGAGGAACTGGTTTC
>JAYYHK010000103.1:0-17504 GCA_036148495.1 Thermoplasmatota archaeon
AGAACATCCATACCTGCACTAGTGAACAAAACATGGCGAGCCTTGTTAGGATCTAAACCATCATATAGTCTCTGGTATCTGTCGTTTGTTTTGTTAAAGGTAAATACAATACTGTCTCCATTTTGAATTGAATCCTCAATGTGCATAGGATGCCCTTCAGGGAAAGCACGCGTATCAAATGTGCTATCGAATAGTATTTGACCAAACTGATTCTTCAATTTCAAATGTACTGCAGTACTACTTTGTGGCAACATTCCATAATTTGTAACCGTTATTCCAATATCAACCGGAACCATCGCTTCGACTGATCTCCAATACTGAACGTGGTTAGGAATATCTACACCACCAATTCCCATATCTACATTCTTGGTTGATTCTTGCGTCACTTCCATCCAGGACAAGATAGATGCAAAGAAATCAGCTCTGTCAGACCTTTTGTTGAAAACTCCCATTTCATCAGCTAAGTGGAAAGCTTTGTGCGTTTGAGTACCAGCATAAGTCTCAGATGGGAACTGAACTGCGTGGTATTCGTGTCCATCAGCAGCACCCTTCCTTTGATCGTACCAGAAAGCTCCAACTGCTTCAGGCCCTGTAGGCTTAATACCAACAGGTCTGTCCAAATAGTGAACTCCAGCAGTGTCTGTTGAGTACTCTTTACCTTCAAATATTGAACCTGAAACTCCTTTCATTGGGTTAGAAGTACCACCTACAATTAAGTAAGATGAAGATTGCGTGTCAGAATGAAGATAAGTGTTTTCAAATTGACCAGAATAGGCATCAACCCAATCTGTCATTTGGGTTAAAAGAATAATGTTTCGGTTGTCTACGCTAAATGAATCGCTTCCACCATCTTCTCCATCAAGATAATCTCCCAATACAGAAGTTTCCGATGAACTGAAAATATTAGTATTCCAACCTGAATACCAGATTATTACCTCGTAATCATCTAACAAAGATAATCCGGCATCTCCAGATGGAAGCTCTTTGTTAACACCGCCCCAATTTCCTCCACGGTAGACATCAAAAGAATAACCTCCATCATTCAAAGCGGTTTCAACATGGGAAGCTTCAATCCATGGACCTGACATCCATCTTTCAGCATCGTCATCCATGAGAAGAACTTTGGCTTCACCTGGCTCTTGTCTAGCGGGTGAAAACTTACCCTCTGCCATAGTTACAGCAATGGGCATTTCCTCTCCATCCATAGGCGCAGGATTAGATTCCTCTACTATTTTTATTTCTCCCTCAGATTCGGAGACCAATGCTTCACCAAGGGTAATTCCCGAGGTAATATCTACTTGTTCATCTACATCATCGCTTGCAGACACCATAGCAGTAAAGCTGCTTAGGGCAAACAAAGCTACGACGAGAATTGCCATCATTTTCCCATAAAGGGAACTTGACTTTGATACGTTTGTATTCATTTTTTGCACACCTTCGCGTTTTGTCCTATTACCGCATTACCTTATCAGTAAACGGTTACATACCATTGACAAGGCCTTAATAAAAGAATACCCAGTTTTTTGACAACTCATATAAAAACTTACTGGTTTGTTATTTGGACATTAATGTAAATTTTTTACAATGTCAAACGCAAAAAGTGACGATGACGGTGAGTATGCATGAACCTCTCTTTTGAGCATACATTTAAACCCTAAATCTAGGTGATCAGAAATATCAAATGAATTACCTTTTAAAGCAATGTGATACAAATGAATTGATCCTCCATCTGAAACTAAATCCATCGCTTTTTTCAAATGAGGTATGCTGTTTGTTGGATTGTTCATAACAATTCTGTCAAACTTCTTTTTGTCAAAATCATAATCTTCAAATTTAGAGGTATAAAAGCTGTATTGGTTTGATGTCAAACCATTGTTTTTAAAATTCTCCACAGCCCATTTTTTAGCTTCAGGGTTCGAATCTAATGATAGTAACTTACAACCTCTCTTAGCTAATGAAATTGAAAAAGGCGCAACTCCTGCAAATGCGTCTAAAACGTATTCTCCCTTGCGAACAAGCAACGATACTCTATGTCTTTCTGTAGCTAGCCTTGGTGAAAAGTAAACTTTGGATATGTCTGCTTTAAAATTCATTCCGTTTTCCTTGTGAAGTGAAACAAAGGTATCTTCACCGGAAATAATTCTTAATTCTCTGATTCTAAAATCACCATGAACGCCCATATCAACACAAACTGTTTTGATATTTTTGTGAGATAATAGTAAGGCATCTGCAATTTCCTTCTCGTGAACTTGAATATCGTTAGCAATTCTAATAATAGCTATTTCACCGAAAATATCAAACGAACGGGGAGCTAAATCTCTGATATTTTTATCCAGACTCAATCTATAATCCCTGGAGGTTTTGGTATAACTTAGACCTGCCCGTTTCACAATAGTACCCTCAAATGACACTGAATCTTGATTTAGAGGCCAAAATATCGAATTATCTTCTTTAATTGGCAAAAAATCTTCGTTCAAATAACCCTCATTTTTTAGATATAACTTAGCTTCTTCAGCCCTATCGTTAGAGACTTTCAAGTAGTTAATCAAGTGAATTCTTGTAAGATTCTGCATCAATTAATGCAGACATATCTTCGGAAGGATCCATTACTACCATCCAACCAGAACCGTAAGGCGACTCATTTACTAATTCTGGAGATTCTTCTAGCTTATCGTTTACAGCAATGATTTTACCTGCAATAGGTGCATAAATATCACTGGCGGCTTTAACAGATTCAGCTACTGCCATAACTTCTCCTCTTTGGTAAGTATCTCCTACGTTAGGTAACTCGACAAAGACAACATCAGATAGTGCATCTTGAGCATAGTCAGTTATTCCCACTTTAACTCCATCGCCTTCGTTAGGGCCAACCCACTCGTGGTCTTCAGTGTAACTCAAATTCTCAGGTATTTCGCTCATAAGAATGGAGTATGAATTACACGCCCTTTTAATTGTTTATCACGCACCTGAATGTTAACGTTTGTGCCAATTGGTAAGTCTAAATAAGAAAGCCCAATTCCTCGTTTCAACATAGGTGATAAAGATCCACTTGTCAATTTAGATATTTGATTGCCATTAAAAAAAACTGGTAAACCCGGACGAAGAACTCCCCTTTCTTCAAGTAAAATACCGCTCAAAGAAGCGTAACCAGATTCCTTTTGTGAAACAAGTTTCTCTTTACCTATAAAATCATGCTTCCAGTCTATAACCCACGAATATCCTGATTCAAGTGTTGTCTGAGATCCATTGAAATCAGTTCCTGATAACAAATAGCCCTTCTCCAATCTCAAAGTATCTCTCGCACCAAGACCAATTGGTATTGCTCCCATATCTAAAAACGATTGCCAAACTGTAAGACATTCGGATAATGGACCTATAATTTCGTACCCCTTTTCACCTGTGTAACCTGTTCCACTTATTATCAAATCATCTAGTTTGGTTAACTTAAAAGGAGATATTGATACGTTAAGATATTGGCGTAAGAGCCTAAGTGACTCAGGGCCTTGTACTGCAATACAGAAATAATCTTCTGATTTATCATCAACTTTAACACTAAAGTTTTTAGACTTCGAAAGAAGCCAATTGAAAACCTTTGAGATCATTGATGCATTAGGTACTAACATGAAACTTTTTTTATCAAAAGTGTAAACTATTGTATCATCAATTATATTTCCATCATCATTTAAAATGTGGCAATATCTGCAATCTCCATCTGCTAATTTACTGATATCCCATGTAGTAACATAAGATAGGAACGAAGAGGCTTCATCTCCTGAAATAAATATTTGACCCATGTGAGACACATCAAAAATGCCAACCCTTTCACGGACTGATTTATGTTCGGAGACAATACCTGTATACTGGATGGGCATATGCCAACCCGCAAAATCAACCATTTTTGCACCCAATTTCACGTGCTCATCATGAAGACATGTTTGAGATAAAGACATTAGTAATCAATAGAGTGGGATGAATAAGGACTGGGGCGGCAATCTTATTAAGGAACTCCAGTCGAGATAACTGTGACTAAAGATAACGAGGAAGTTAAAAGCTCTGATGAATCTAATACTAGTAGTGAAGAAACTCCAGAGGTAAATGAAAGTCCAAAAAATAAAAAAAGTAATGCCGAACCAACTGAAAATATTAGAGTAACTCTACCATATAAGCCCAAAGGTGAGATGTTTGCAGTTGCTGAAACCTTTCAAGGTGGATCGAGGCTACAATTAATCTGTGAAGATGGGAAGAGACGAATGGGTAGAATACCTGGTAAATTAAGGAGAAGAATGTGGGTTCGTGAAAATGATTTATTAATTGTTGTTCCTTGGTCGTTCCAAGACAGCAAAGCAGATGTAAAGTTTAGATATACACCTACACAAACATCTAATCTAAAAAGAAATGGTAAAATACCTGAAATTTTAGACATTTATTGATAGATGCGAGGAAGAACTGAGAAGCTTGATAGAATTCTTGGAAGCATAAATGCAAACTTTGGTCAAGATTGGAAAAAAACTACCGACGACGTTTTTGATGAGGTGACTCTTAAGAACCTACAGCAGCTAATCAGTCAAGGAATAATTAATACTATAGAAAATGTCATAGCTACTGGGAAAGAAGGCAATGTTTTTAGGGCAAAAACAATAAAGGGCGAAAACAGGGCTGTAAAAATATACCGAATTAATACTGCTACATTTAGGAAATTAGAAAAGTACATAGAGGGAGACAGTCGATTCAAAAACAGCGGCAATAGTCCAAGAGATAGAATATTTACCTGGGCTCAAAAAGAGTATAAAAATTTACACTCTATGAGAGCTGCAGGTGCTAATGTGCCCCAACCTTATCACGTTCATAAAAACATAGTCGTAATGCAATATCTCGGATGGAGATTTAGACCGTATCCCACAGTTAGAGAACTACCTCCTGATAAACCTGAAGATTTTTTTGAGAAATTAAAACTGTCTGTTAAAGCATATCGCAATCATAATCTTTCCCATGGAGATTTGAGTGAATATAATATTATAAATAGGAGAGGAGAACCTTTCATCATAGATGTAGGACAAGCTGTGCCTGACAGCCATCCTCTCTACAACCAATTACATAGGAGAGATATGAAAAATTTACATCGTTTTTGGAAAAAATATATTCCAAGTCTGAGAAAAGAGGATTTAAAAATATGAAATATGTAAGAATCCCTTCTTCAAGGGTTGGCGCAGTTATAGGTCCTGGAGGGAAAACAAAAAGGAAACTTGAAGAATTAAGTGGATGCAAGATTTTAATAGATTCAGAAGAAGGATTGGTAGAAATCGTAAAGGGAAATGAAGTTGATGCTTTGAAAAATTTGCAACTAATTAACACAGCAAAAGCCATCGGAAGGGGATTTAGTCCTGAAATAGCATTTCAATTAATTGAGATGGACTATTACTTCGAAATTATAGACATAAGGGATTATGTAGGCAGATCAAAAAAACGATTAGGAACTGTAAGAGGTCGCATAATTGGTAGGGGCGGAAAAACTCGGCACATAATTGAAGATATGACGGGATGTAACCTTGCCATTCAAGGACATACTGTTTGCATCATTTCAGATTTGGATGGTCTAGAAGCTGCTAAAGTAGCTATTTCTATGGTATTATCTGGTTCAGAACACGGTTCTGTCTATAAATATTTAGAAGGCTTTAGAAGAAGAATGCACTGAAATCTCAAGGTATTTGATAAAGGTTACTAATTAATTTTATATATTTGCCCTTTGTGCGCGAAATACAAATTTTTACAGATTACCTGTAATTGCGATGTGAAATAATGGAAAATGAACTACATATGGAAGAAAATCAATATGCAAGCTATAGAAAGATTAACAACTTTAATGGAGTGAAACTATGAAAGTTACATTTTTAGGAGTTGGAGAAGCCTTCGATGAAAATAATACTCACACATGTATCTTAGTAGAAGCTGCAGGAAGAAGAATGTTAGTAGATTGTGGCGCTACTGCTCCACCTTCAGTCTGGCACCAATCCAAAAGACCTGATTACCTTGATGGTATATTTATTTCACATTTCCACGCTGACCATGTGTTTGGATTACCTGCACTCATGATGAGAATGTGGGAGGACGGTAGAACAAGGCCGTTTTATCTTTTCGGACCTGTAGGAACTCAAAGAAATGTCGAAAGATTAATGGAAGTCGCCTATCATGGAATGGTTGCTAATTTGCCATTTACATTGAGATTCAGAGAATTGCAAAGATCTCATAGGTGGGATGATTGGAACTTAAGAGTAGTTAACACAAGACACACTGTTCAAAATTTAGGATTAAGATTAGAAGCTGGAAGTCCAACAAAAGTTTTCTGTTATTCTGGTGACGGAATGTTTACGCCAACAGCATCTAAACTTTACACAAATGCGGATTTATTAGTACATGAAGCATATACAAGCGACGGAACTGTGAAAAATCCAAGAGGTGAGACCGTTACAATAGGAACTAAAACTCATTGCTCTTTGCAGCAGCTTGAAAGATTAGACGATATGGCTCGTCCAAAGAAAATGGCGCTCATACACTTAAATCGAAAATTAAGAGAAGAGAAAAAAGACATTCTCAAAAAGTACAGGCAAAGAAGATGGATCATGCCTGATGCCGGTGAAGTTATCGAACTATAATGCACAAATTAGTACAAATTGTAAGATTTGAATCTGCAAGAAAATTACCTAAAGTACCTGAAGGGCATCCCTGTGGTAATGTATACGGGCTAGCCTTCAAACTAGAAGTACACGTTGAAGGTGAGGTTGATCCTGAAACTGGATTTGTTATAGACTTTGGACATATAGAATCTGCGATTAAACCAACTTATGATTTAATCGATCACAACTACCTGAATGACATCGAAGGACTTGAGAACCCTACAAGTGAAGTACTTGTTGAGTGGATATGGAACAACCTGCATGAACATTTTGATGAACCGTGGAATTTAGATGAAAATAAAAACAAGTTGTGTAACTTAGTCAAATTAGTACTATGGGAAAATGAAGTCTCAAGAGTTGAATTCAAAGGGAACTAACGCTTTCTTGAAACTAAGGAAATTACCACAAAAATTATAGATGAAAATAAAAAACTAGGTGAAATCAAAGTACTTTCGTCAGTTTCAAAAGAATCTTCTGTAAGAGAAACTGTAATTTGAATAGATTGCTCGTCATATTCTCCCATCGAGTCTTCCACTCTCAAGGTAATGACATGGCTACCTTGAGAAAGACTAGAGACCTCCATAATATTGGATGTTCGCAGTAGTTCGCCATCTAAATTACTGTACCAAATAAATATTACTGAATCTCCATCCGGGTCGGTAGAACCTTGTGCTGAAAATTGAATTATATCATCACTTCTAAATTCATCCCCTGACTTTGGTGAAAATATTTTTGAAATAGGTGGATTATTTACTGGCTTTTCTTTGACGTTTATGATCAACGAATCACCAGAAGATGAACGAGCACCTTCGTCATCTTCAACATTTAAGACAACTTCAAATTCACCAGCTTCCTCAAAATAATATTCTACCCATGAAACATCTTTCCAGTCTGTTTGCCTACCATCTCCAAAGTTAAATTGATACCTAACAACGCTAGAATCATCTGTAGAACTATTTCCTGAAAAAATTATATTATCTCCAACAAAAACTTCATTATAATTAGAAGTAATTGAAGCTGTAGGTCTGCGATTTGAATCTTCATTTGTAACTTCTACTTCTATCGAAAATATAGATGAATAATTATAACCATCAAAAGAACGAGCTTGAACAGTATATCTGCCGTTCAAATCAACACTTGAATTCCAAGACCAAAACCAATTTTCAAAACCATTTGCTCTCTCCCAGTCATTAGGTAAAAGCCTTACCTCAACGTACTCCAAATTAACATTATCGCTAGCACTTCCTTTAACTGCCACTACTCCAGATACTATTTCATTTTGACCGGGCTCCGTTATGAACACAAGCGGAGGCTGCATATCTATAAATTCTAAAACTGACACATCGAATGAGAAAATATTATTTGATTCCATCTCATCTTGAGGCACTACTGAGACAATCTCAATAGTTAACTCATGATCACCTTTGACTGCAAGCCAAGTCGTCTGAACATTAAATGCCTCGTTAGAATTTAGTCTATCTTCTATTTTTTTTGACTCAAACAACTCTCCATCATTAAAGAAATTAAGTTGATATTCTCTAGCCGGCCCGGGACCTTGATTAACTACACGCGCAGTAATGGGTATTTCTTGACCTTCAAGAAGATTATCAGATATAGTTACTTCTTCGATGAAAAGATCTGGAAGGTCTGTAAAGGAGGCTACAGTGAAATTTTTAGTATCTCCAAACATATCATTGATAGAATAAAATACTGTCAAAGGAATTGCTTCATCAAAAGCTGGAGCTTTAATATCAAATTTGAAGCTCGGAAAACTATCTACTGAGCTACCTGGTGAAACTGAACCTGTAAAATTAAAATTAGCTTCTAAAATCCATTTACCATTCTCTTCGTAAACAGAACTCATACTGTTTTCTGAATTGATTCCGCTACCCTCACCAGAATTAAGCAAGAAAGTATCGGGTTTTGGCCAATTACTAGAATAAGTAGCCGTAATCTTAACGTTATCAGGCAAATCACTGCCCTGTATAAAATTATTAATTGTTCCACCATCCTTACCTCTGTTAGTGTATTCTGTTTTAGTGTATGTCATAGTGGCCTCAAATGTTTCACTAGTTTCAGATTGTATGCCTGTGTTACCTGACAAATCCACACTTTTCAGATTCATTGAACGCGAAACTGCACCAACTAAATCAACTGTACCCCAACCATAGCAATTATTCGGTGAAAATAATTCTCCGCAATCTACGTCCAAAGGAACTTTATGATCACTAGTCTCTCTAAGAATCTGCTTAATATAGTCTGTATTTGCAGTAGGGCTAACGTTTGGATTAGCTTGAATCATGAGTGCAGCTACTCCTGCAACATGGGGTGTTGCCATTGAAGTTCCAGAATATGAAACATAACCATCTCCTGAATTGGCCTGGACCGACATAATCGCACCACCTGGTGCCATGACATCCGGTTTCAAGCGTCCATCTCCTGTGGGTCCTCTACTGGAATAAATTTCTCTAGAGTGATCGTCATTTACGGATCCTACTGTTATAGCTTTCACACTGTCACCAGGATAAGAAACTGAACCGGGATGTGCTGCTAAACCTAAATTTCCATTACCTATCGCAACAACTGTAACAATTCCAGATTCAACTGCTACGTCTAAAGCTTGAGAAATTGAAGATGCTCCGTTATTTGTAGCTCCTGGAATTACTACCGGACCTCCCAAAGATAATGACATTACATCAATTGAAAATCTATCTTTATTCTGAATCGTCCAATCAACTGCGCGAAGTAGGTCTCCTTCATCTCCTGAACCGCCGTCTAAGGCAATTACACCTACGAGTTTAGCTTGAGGGGCTACCCCAGCATATTGTCCACTAGAACCACCTGTCCCAGCAGCAATGCCTGCACAGTGAGTTCCATGACTACCCGAATCATGAGGTTGCTCATTTGGGTACTCTTGGTCTGTATTTGCATTGTAGAATCCTAGCATACCATTTGAATCAACAGCTATCTTTGGGTCATAAGTTGATGATATATCATCTAAATCATCTAGAGATTCATGCTCGAAATCTACCCCTGTGTCAAGAATAGCAATTGTAGTGTCCTCACCTCTAAAGCCAAAATCTTCCCAAATTTCACTAGTACCTATAGAGTCTACGCTGTTATCTAAAGTAGGATAAAAGAGTACATTTGGCTCTAACCATTCCAAACCTGGCAAATATACAACTTCTGGAACATATTGTAAATCAATAATAAATCCAAAGGTGTTGAACCTACTGAAGCTATCTGTAATCTCCCCTCCCATGTCTTCGATATATTTATGATGATGTTCATCTAAATCCGCAACTCTAGCAAATAAATCGATTTTACCAATTGGAGACTCAACAAGACCTAGTTCTTCCGACAAAGACACATCTTGGTATACTATTTCCAACCTATCATCTACTAAATGCAGATGCGTTGATGGGATAGGTCTGATATCTTCTGAAGTTTGAGCGTAGGGACTAAAAATCATCAAAATAAAAAACGCTGATACCGTAAAAGCTAGTAATCTGGCCACACTAGTTCATACGGGATGTATTAAAAAAATGTTATCTATAATTTAAGAATATTTTTTTCCGAGGTAATCACATAATGTCTTAAGTAAGTTAATATCATACTCAGTAAAAGCATCTAGCTTATCAGAGTCAACGTCTAAAACAGCAAATACATCGCCACTCGGACTTATAACTGGTACAACTATTTCACTTAATGTTGTTGTGCTACAAGCAATGTGATCTTTTCTAGTCCTTACATCCGGAACAAGTTGGATTTCTCCGGTCAAAGCCGCGCTTCCACACACACCATTGGTAAATGGGATTATGATACAACCATGAGTTCCTTGATATGGGCCTATTTTCAATAAGCCAGGAGAAACAACTCTGTAAAATCCGGTCCAGTTAAAGTGAGTAAAATTGTTATGTAGTTCAGAAACTACAGTAGCCATCGCTGAAATCCAATCATCTTCATCCTCAAGTAGTGAATAAATTACCTGTTCAACATTTTCATATTTTTCAATATCGGATTTTTTTAACTTCATTGGTTTGCCCACATGCATGGCGCCCAGGCTGGGATTCGAACCCAGGTTTGAAGCTCCGCAAGCTTCCGTGATTCCAAGCTACACTATCCGGGCGCAGATTCCTAAAAACAGCCGTTCTTAAAGACCTTATATCAACATATATCTTATATCCATACCTCTTTTGAAAATATATGACACAAGTTACTATTTTGATGGGATCTGCAAGCGATAAACCTATAGCCCAAAAAGCCGAAAAAATATTAGACAAGATGAATATAACTTTTGAAACATACGTAGCTTCTGCACATAGAACTCCGGCAAGAGTTGTTGAAGTAATTGAAAATTCTAGTGCCGATGTTTTTATCGCATTAGCAGGACTATCTGCTGCACTTCCTGGAGTCGTTGCTGCACATACTCTAAAACCTGTAATTGGTGTACCATGCGCATCATCTAGCTCTCCTGCGAATTTAGATTCTCTACTGTCAGTTGTTCAAATGCCACCAGGCGTTCCAGTTGCTGGTGTTGGAATAGGCAGAGGAGAAAATGCAGCTCTACTTGCTGCAAGAATTCTTGGAATTTCAAATGAAAAAGTAGATGAAATGCTAGAAAACTATCGTAAAGAATTAGAGCAAAAGACAATAGATTCAAATTAAATCCGAAATCTATAAATTTCACCACATGAAAGGCAAGTAACTGTACGCCAACCTTTATTGGAAATTCTAAATCTTACGTTTGATGCGGTAAAAACCGAATCGCACTTGCGGCAAAATTTAGATTTATCTTTGCTAGATAGACGTTGATTGTATCTTTTACTAATCAACTTAACTAATTTTACACATTTATCAGGACTGATAATAGTACTACGCCTATTGTAATGTAGAAAACTAAACAACTTTTCAATTCTCTCTCTAGCAAGTTTTTCTTGAAATTTTGTTCGCCTTCCTCTACCTCTTGGCACAAATCACCCATTAGGTCCTTTTTTTAACACCCTCCTTTAACTAAATATTAAAATGTTTAATGATTATTTGAGCTGGGATACGCCATGGGAATTGTATTTTCATGCACTTATTTTTATCCCTATCATTCAAAGGCTTATTTTCTTGGGAGAACCTGCATTAAAAGCTGTACAAATTCATGGACATCATCTAAAATGGATATTTGAAAGACTAAGAGAAATACCTAAGGGATACTCAATAGCTGCTAAATTTACAGTTGGATTGCTAGTTCCAGCTACAATTGCTTTAATGAGATTTGTGATTTTCGAACCTGAAGATGGAGTTGTTGAATTTTTTGATTTAACCTTGACACCACCTGATTGGAATCAGACGCCATCATGGCAAATTGGATTAATGATAACATTTTTCATCGGACATACGTACTTGGACTGGAGAAGGGTATGGGATACTAGAAATTTGGCTGTAAAACTAATTAGTGTAGACGTTCAAAAGTATAGGCCAATGGTTGACAGGATGTTACAAATGGGCGATTGGTTGAAGAACTCAAGGGATAAAGGAAATGAAGCTCTTCCACATGAAAGAGTAGCAAAGTTTGTTGGTTTTTTTGCAGGAAAAGTTGTTGATACTACCAATACTGTGGTTGACAAAGTAATGGAAATGCCTAACAATTACGCTGGAAGATGGATGGCTGTAAATGTTGCTTTTGGTATGGCCTTCCACCTTATGCCTATTGTTTTTATGTTTTTCTTGACAATGACCCATGAATGGAATTTATAATTCACTGATAATTTTGTTAACTTGATTTTTTAAATTTTCAAGTGTTCCACTGTTATCTATCTTAAAGTCTGCTAATTTCATTGTCTTAGATAACTGCTGTTTGTTTGGATCATCGTTGTTATCTTCCTTTTGTTCTTGTTCAAGAAATTTCTCCCAAGTATCGCTGTCTCCAATGCGGCCTCTCAAACTAAGTCTTTCGTATCTTAATTTAGCATCAGCATCTACTGAAATAAGGAAAAATTTACCGATTCTACTACTTTCTCTTAGAGATTCTACTTCAAACGGATTTCTTATTGAATCTACAATGTGATTGCAATCTGACCTTAATTTTGATGCTAATTTATCTGCTAAAACACCTGGACCTCCAGTATTTCTGAGTTTATTACCAATTTCAATTAAATTTTCACGTGTCTCCTTTTTTCCTAAAAAATTAAGCTCGTCACGCAAAGAATCTGATAATGAATGATATACAAAACCGTGCTCTTTCAAAACTTCAGCGACAGTCCCTTTACCTGAAGCATTTTTTCCTGTTAAACCTAAAACGATTGTTGACAAAAAAATTCTCAGAAATCTGAGCCCTCTCTGTACTCGCCGAATACTCCTCTTAGAACGTCACACATCTCACCTAGAGTAGCCTTAGCTTTTGCAGCTTCTATGAAATGAGGCATAAGATTTTCCTCGCCCTCGGCTGCTTTCTCAATGGCTGTAAGACTAGCTTCGTGACGTGCTTTATCTCTACTAGACCTAAGATTCTTAAGTCTTCTACACTGCCTCTCGAAGCCTTCGGGATCCATCTCCAAAATAGGGATTTCTACAGGCTCATTAGAAGTAAATTCATTAACACCGACTACTGTTCTCTCGTTGTTGTCAATTTCTTGTTGATATTTGTATGCTGCCGCTGCAATTTCTTTTTGAAAGAAACCTTTCTCTATTGCTGAAACTACTCCTCCAAGAGATTCTATTCTGTCAAAGTAATCTCTCGATTGTCTCTCCATGTCATCTGTTAACCATTCCAAATAATAGCTTCCGCCTAATGGATCTGCTACATTTGCAACACCTGATTCGTGGGCAATTATTTGTTGAGTTCTTAGTGCAATTTGAACTGCTTTTTCAGAGGGCAAAGCCAAAGCTTCGTCCATTGAATCTGTGTGTAAAGATTGAGTTCCTCCCAATACACCAGCCATTGCCTGTATGGCGACTCTAACTATGTTAATTTCTGGCTGCTGGGCAGTTAAACTACAACCCGCTGTTTGTGTATGAAACCGAAGAGTCATACTACGCGGATCTTTAGCTCCGTATTTGTATTTCATATCTCTAGCCCAAATTCGTCTTGCAGCTCGGTATTTGGCTATCTCCTCAAAGAAATCATTGTGAGCATTGAAGAAAAAGCTAAATCTTGGAGCAAAATCATCAATATTTAGTCCTCTCTCAATAGCCCAATCTGCGTAAGCATAACCATCTGCCAGAGTGAAAGCGAGTTCTTGAACTGCTGTAGAGCCTGCTTCGCGAATGTGATAACCTGAAATTGAAATTGTATTCCATTTAGGCATATTTTTAGTGCCGAACTCAACTGTGTCCGTCACTAAGCGCATTGAAGGATTAGGTGGAAAAATATACTCTTTCTGGGCAATATATTCCTTTAAAATGTCATTTTGAATTGTTCCTCCAAGATTTGATTTAGGTATTCCTCTATTTTCAGCATTTGCAATGTACATAGCCCAGGTCATTGCTGCTGGTGAATTAATTGTCATAGATGTTGTAACTTTGTCCAATGGAATATCTTTGAATAAAATTGACATGTCTTCTATACTGCTAACTCCCACGCCGCACTCACCGAACTCTCCAGCAGCCATAGGAGAATCACTGTCGTAGCCGTACAGAGTTGGTAAATCAAAAGCTGTGCTAAGTCCTGCGTTACCTTGGCTTAGCAGATACTTGAATCTTTCATTAGTTTCCTCAGCTGAACCGAAACCTGCAAACATTCGCATTGTCCACAAACGACCGCGATACATTGTCGAGTGAATTCCCCTTGTATACGGAAACTCCCCGGGGAAGGATATATCTTTATTGAAATCTGTCTTTAAATTATCAAGAGGTGTGTATAGCCTATCAACTTCCTGACTTGAAGTTGTCATAAATTTCTTATTTCTTTCAGGATGTTTTGCAAGTGCAGGCTCAAGAACTTCCTTTAACCATTTATCATGAGCTTTCTTATAGTCTGAATTATCTTGTTTTAGATTTTCAGGAGACTTCTCATCCTTTGACATTATTTGGGATTATATCCAGTAAATAAGGTTTTACTGCGACAGTGAACTATATATCCTGAGTGTAGATGGAAAATTGTCAGGAGGTGGAGGGCGACCGACGGTCTTAGGCTGAGGAAAGTCCCCTCTCCATGAGCAAGGCAGCCGTAAGGAATCCGAGAGGATTGGCAATGCAACAGAAACGACACAGCCTCACAATGGGAATGATCGTCTAGGACGTGACGTCTGTGAAGGATTTGGTGAAACGAGTACCCCTGCCGGAGCAATTCCAAGTATCCGCGTAGACCTGCTCGGGAGCGGTAGGTAGGAAGCAAAGCTAAATGTCGCCAACCATTTTGGTTAACAGAAAGGGGCTTACTCCCACCACCTGACGCGAATCTTACATTAGTTTTAAATAACGAATTCGCGGGCCGCGAAATATCATGGCTGCAGATTATACTGACGAACCAAAGTGCACGCAAAAAGGTACAGGATGGATATCCTTTGAACCTAAGCCAAAAGTTAGAAAATTAGTTAAAATAAAACGAAAAGTTAGGAAAGTCAGTAGTAATTTTTAAAAATGAATAAACTGGAAATAATTCCTGCAAAGTCAAACACTAAATCTTGAACAGAGCTATTTCGACCGTTTACCATGCTCTGGTGAAGTTCATCAATACAAGCTATAGAAAAGCCCAAAATTAGAGTAATGAAGAGGAGATTACTCTTAGGTTTTATTTGTCTTTCAACCAAAGACTGCTGAATAAGAAAACCTAATAAAAAAAACTCCAGAAAATGAAACAATTTATCAAGGTCTGAAAAGTTGCTACCTGGTTCAGGAAGAGAAGAAGCTGGCGTATGGCTAATGTATGAAATCAGCAGAACGTAAATTATTGTAATATGTAAATATTGAATGTTATACACTACAACTTACCTTGTCTCATAAGATTTAGGTCATCTAGATCATAGGAGTCAAAATTATTTGGAGGTTCGCCATCTAATTGATTGTAAAAGTCTTGACTTTCAATAGCCCAGAACATAACTGATTCTTCATTATTTGAATGATGAGGGTGATCTGGGTCTTCATGATCATGAGGTGAAGTGTATCCCATGTTAACTAACCCTAAGAGATGTCCATATTCATGAACAAGAACTGCTTTCTCTATATCCTGTGCAGATATGAACAAGAAAGCCGCATCCTCAATTTTTTCTTGAAACATTGCGAAAGAAGAACCCTTGTATGCAATTCCTAATGCATTATTGTTATCCTCAAATTCACCATTTAGATATAAAATATGAATCACAAATTCATCACCACCTTTAAATTTATTACGCTGTGAATTTTCAATTTCGAGTATTTCTTCTAGAGAGTAACTAGTATCTGTACTTCCAAAACTATTCTGACTAATTGTTACTGTATTTTTGTCTGTAACCTCATTTATTCTTTGCCTAAGCAAATCAAGAGCATCTGAGCTAGGTTCATAACCTGAAACATAATTTATCTCAATATGTAACTTCGAATATTTACCACTTTGAAGAATTTCGTATCTGCATTCTCCTACTTTGTTCTCACAAGAAATCAGTTCGTCTTTAAGACTGTCCAAGCAACCTGCAGAAGCGAGAAATATTGACATTAAAAACAACATAACGTTTCGCATGTGACGCTATCAAACCTAGTAATTAAAAAGTTATTAACTTAGTAAATAGGTCCAAGAACCAATCTCGGATCTGGAAATTTGAGAAGAGCTGATTTCCTATCCTCTATCGAAACTACTCCTGGTAAATCATGTGTTTCAGGTTCTATAACAGATAACTGGAAATGAAGATGAGGCTCCCAGCCTCCGTTCTCACTTTCGTCGCCAAAAAAACCTATAACTTCTCCTTTCTCAATAAACTGCCCTTTGTTTTTATTAATTATTGATTGTGAATCTAAGTGTCCATAGAGTGACCATATTTTTACGCTTGAAATAATGTGTTCGGTAATAACTACATTACCGTAATCTCCAGCTGCTGGATTATAGCCAAAATCAAAAATTTTACCTTCCATAAAAGCCATACAAGGGGTTCCTACCGGCCCTCCTATATCTATTCCCACATGAATATTACGAACGCTCTCAAACAAATCTGTATTGTAAACATTAGGCCTAAATTCATCATATTTTCCAATTGAAAAACCACTATCGCCCGAGATCCAAGGCCCTTTCGTTAAATCCAGAATTTTGTAATCCTCTGGAAGATTAACTACAGGATGAAAAGATTCAGAGTTCCAATCAATCATTCAAATGAATTTCCTCAGTCAAATATATCTTTTTTTCATGATCAGTTGTGACCACTAAACGTCCATCTTCAGAAACTGTAACGACAGTACCATTTCCTTCACTCCATGAAACCCGTTTACCGATTAAACAATCATAAAATAAAAAATTATCAATTATATCTTTGTCGTTGAAATTCAGATAATTTTTAATTTTTTCAAGAAGTTCATTTACAAATGATAACTTGTTGATCTCTATACCTAATCCTACTAAACTAGTTGATGCACTAATACTGGGTTTATTACTGATATTTATTCCTAAACCAGCTACTGTGATTTTACCTTCAGAATGGCAAATTACTCCACCCAATTTCATGTCATTGAGTAATATGTCGTTTGGCCACTTGAGTCTAACATTTAATTTGAGTTTAACTAGTATATCTGCGACAGAAATGCCAATAATGATTGGTAAAAGATTTCTGTTAGGTAAATTTACAGAGAAATATAAGCCTCCCAAATCTGATTCCCAGAATCTACCCAATCTGCCGTAGCCCTCAGACTGCTTTAAAGAAATCATCGAATCATAATTAT
>JAYYHK010000104.1:0-3795 GCA_036148495.1 Thermoplasmatota archaeon
GCCTTAGAAACTGCAGCATCCAGAACTTTAGTTGCAACAGGAGTCACGTCTAATCCTATTCCATCTCCAATTATTACTGGAATTATCGGGTTGTTAGGTACATCTAACTTTCCATTCTCACACGTCACTGATGAAGGGGACATAAGTTGTGCTAGGCAACGCTGTATAAATCGGTCTCGGACACTAAAATAATAAACACACTTTTACATTGACAATAATGGGCATTCTGAACAAGATAGTAGTAAGCACATCTCCTTGGATGCCTAAATTTATAATTGGAAGAATAGCTGCAGTATATGTTGCAGGAGATAAACTGGAAGACGGCATCAACCTTGTACGCAAATTGAACAAAAAAGGCTTTGTTGGCACTCTAGATTTGTTGGGTGAAGAAGTTAAAAATCGAAGGGGTATTACTAAAACAACTAAATCATATTGTAATTTAATTGAAGGCATAGCTAATGCAGGAGTTAAATGCAATGTATCTCTAAAATTAACTGCTTTAGGTTTAAAAGTCGATGAAGGATTATGTTGGGATAATTTAAGCGTAATACTGGATAAAGCAAGAAAATACAATACGTTTATTCGAATGGATATGGAAGACTCTGAGGTCACTGAATTAACAATAAAAATGTGTAAAAAAGCCGTAAAATATTACCCTAATTGCGGAACTGTGTTACAAGCATATATGCACAGATCAAGTTCGGACATAGACTTACTAAAAAACCCGAACACAAATATAAGATTGTGCAAAGGAGCCTACAAAGAAAGTAAAGAAATTGCAATTCAAGACTACCAAGAAATAAGAGAAAACTTTCTGAGTTGTGCAGAAAAGATGATTAAAAATGATGTTTATTCTTGTTTTGCTACTCATGATATTTGGATTATCGAGCGCTTGGAAAAGCTACTGGAAAAATATAATTACTCAAAGAAAAATTGTGAATTTCAGGCTTTGTCTGGGGTTCCTATTGACAAAACTTTAGACGAATTAGTTTCGAAGGGCTATACTGTTAGATATTACATTCCATATGGCCCAGATTGGTACCCATATTCACTGAGAAGAATTAGAGAGAATCCTGACATTTGGAAAGATACTTTAAAAGCATTAGTTTTCAAATCTAAGCATCGCAACTAAGCATCAGCTTTTTTAAGGCATTTTCGTAGATTAAATTATGGCAAAGAGGACCAGGAGAAGAAACAAGGTAAACAAACCAGCAAATTATCGTGAGGGAAAACTGGATACTTCAAGACCTGATTCAAAGCCGGCTTTGATAGCTCTCCTCTTAGTTGTTATTCTAATTGGAAGCGGGCTATACCTGACATCTATGGTAGATACTGAGGAAACTGTAACAAACCCCACATACGGAGTTGAGGCAGAACTAGTAACAAATGACCACAGCGCCGAACCTGGTGGTGAAACAGATTTTATACTATTAGTAAAAAATACAGGTTCAGTTACAGATACTTTCACGGTTTCAACAAAATCTAATGACGGAGGATTTTCGATTAATATTGAGAGTGGTTATGAAACTGTAATGCTTGGAAAAGATGTGAGAAAACCATTAATCATAAATATAAAAACATCCTCATCAGCCGAAGGTTTACTTTATGCATTTATGGAAGTCACATCTGGAGGAGATCCAACTAAAAAAGCTGAAGTTAAGTTAAATGTTAATACAGATTCAAATTTTGGAAATTTAACTGAGGTTGGAGATACTGTGGACGTTCACTATGCTGGAATTTTGGCAAGTAACGCAAAATTATTTGATAGCAGCATGGAGTACGTATGGGACAATTATATGTACAGAAGAGATGGGGTAACAGATAGCAATAGACACATTGACACATTAGAAGCACGCCATATTGGATGTGTCGAAGCAAATAATCCTTCTGAAAATTGTCAAGGTAGCAAAGGTATGATTGATGGTTTTGATTCAAAGATGATTGGAATGTATGAAGGACAAACATTAGCTGTCAGAATTCCGGCAAATCAAGCATACGGAGAGGCTGGATCTAGTACTAGTGATCTTGCAGGTGAGGATTTAATTTTCCTTATCGAAATGGTAAATATTAATTGAAGAAAAAGAAGTGGAAAACTATTTCTGAAAAACCTGTTGGAGATTTTAGAATATTCAGTATGAGGGAAATAGTTTCAGAGTCTCCCAGAACAGGTAAACATCATCCATTTATTTTGTTGGATGGTAAAGATTGGATTAACATTATAGCACTAACATCTGAAAATGAAATTGTAATGGTTAAACAATACAGGTTTGGAACTGCAAATTTTGAACTCGAAATCCCTGGTGGAATAATTGAGGAAGGCGAAGAACCAATTGAAGCTGGAGTTCGTGAGCTCCTAGAGGAAACTGGATACGTAGGAAAAAATCCGCAATATTTAGGATGTGTCGACCCTAATCCTGCATTTCAAACAAATAAATGCCACACTATACTTGTTGACAATTGCGAAAAAGTAAGTGAACAAAACCTAGACCCAGGCGAAGACATTGAAATTGACATAGTTAGTGAAACTAAAGTTAATGACTACATTGATAAAGGTATTATAAGACACAGCCTAGTATTGTCTGCATTCCGGCTATACGATATAATTAAAAAAAATTAGTTTATCATCGGTAGTGACGATCCTAAAGAATTCAATTCTTCATTAACATCAGTGCTCAAATCATGTTCGCTATCTGGAATAGCTGAAACAAGCATAACGACCTTAACTTTAGTTGACATTGAATCATCTGTTCTCAATCCCCAAATCAAATTAGCATCTTCCGCCAAATCATACTTAAGGGCTGAGAGCACTTCGTGACAATCGCTCATCGCAAATTCACTGCCTGCAGCAATGTGAAGGAGAACTGCTTCTGCACCTTTGTAATTATTCCCTAACAACGGGTTTCCTAAAACTGAATCTAAAACGCTACCAGGATCGGATCCATCGGATTCACCGTACAGCACTTTAGCTGTACCTCCAGCTTCAATGATTTTTTTCAAGTCTGCAAAGTCTACATTAATCATCGAAGGTTCTGTTACTACCTCCGATAGAGATTGGACTATACCTGAAACTAAGTCTGACATTACACTAAAAGCTTTCTGAATAGGATAATCGCCGTCGGTTAATTCATTCAATTTTTCATTGTCTAACTCTATAACACAATCACAGTTTTTCTTTAACTCTGCTAGCCCTTCAAGAGCTACTTTACGCCTAGATAAGCCCTCTTCCCTAAAAGGCAAAATAGCGACCCCTACGACAACGGCTTCTGTCTCTTTTGCATACTTAGCAATAACTGGTGCACTCCCTGTTCCCGTACCACCACCCATTCCTGCAATAACAAAAATAATATCTCCGTCACTTAATTTACTTCTTAAATCTTCTTCATCATCTTCTGCACATCTTTTCCCAATATATGGGTCACCACCGGCACCTCTACCCTTTGTTACTTTGGCTCCGAGTACCTTTCTCACATGTGCTTTGCACTGATTGAGGTGATTTGCATCCGTGTTAAGTGCTATTGTTTCGACACCTTTGACGCGTCGATTGAATAACCTGTTAAGTATATTGTTCCCTGCTCCGCCAGTACCAACCAGCTTAACCTGAGGTGCTGTAATAAATTCCATCAAGTCACTGCTATCAAAACTTTCTAATCTTTCCATCATATTTACTCACGTCCATAATCTGAGAAAACCATCTTACGACGATTTGTCATCATTTTAGCTTCACTATCTAAAAATTCAAAGTCTTTTTGTTCTTTCAATTTAGTAATTGCATAGCTGGAAATTGCTTCGGTGACA
>JAYYHK010000105.1:0-6122 GCA_036148495.1 Thermoplasmatota archaeon
ACTGGTGAAGATTATATAATTTTCACAGACGATGCAATTTGGATGCTAATTTTAATGCTCTTTGTTATATTTCTAACTCTCACTTTTATTATTCCCATAGTTCTTTACTTTAGAGGATTAAGCAAATGGGAATGGGATCCTACTACAGTAGTTTTCTGGTTGATAATTACTTGGAGTTTATCCTTTTTCTTTACTGAAATTGCAGAAACAAACTCTTCAATTGAAGCCTATGTATTAGTTTTATCAAAAATTTCAGATGGATTATTTGTGGTATTTTTTACAGTCTTCGTCCTACGCACTTACAGTAATTATATTGTTCCGTTAATGTCTGATTGGATAAATATAGGTAAATCAGATACACAGTATGGCCCTCTACTAGATATAATTGGATCAATCCTAATTATAGTATTCGGTCTTACAAACTTTTTGTCTACTTTTAACGTTGAATTTGGAGTTTTAGTAGCAGGTGTCGGCGTAGTTGGTCTAGTTATTGCACTAGCCGCACAAGACACACTTAGTAATTTTTTCTCAGGCATACTTCTTTTACTTGATCAAGGTTTCAAGACTGGCGATATGATTTATTTTAATGATACATATTGTCTGATCAGAGAGATAGGCCTTCGTTCAACCAAGATTTATGATATTGTAAACCACGTAATCATCATAATTCCGAATAATGCCTTGGCCAACCAGAACATATTAAATCTTACAAAGCCAGATAGATACTATAGATTGAGAATCGAAGTTGGAGTTTCTTATGATTCCAATCCAGATGAAGTAGAAGCCGCATTGTTGGAAGTTGCCAAAGAAAATTCAAGCATTGAGCAAGATGATCCTACCAGAAAGCCCCTAGTCAGGTTCCAAAACTTTGGAGATTCAACATTGAATTTTGCATTGGTTGCGTGGATTAAAAATGTTATTAAAATGAGACAAATAAATTCCGATCTTCATCATCAAGTTTTCGCAAAGCTAAGAGCAGAAAAGATAGTTATTGCCTTCCCTCAAAGAGATGTTCATTTATTTCATGAAGGAGTGCCACAGGCAGCGTCAGAAAATAAAAAGTTAAATACAAATTACGAAGAACCTTCAGAAATAGTTCCTGAAAATTCAATATCGGACGAACCAAATGAAGTAACTGAATTGGTTGAAGAGTTACCAGACATTTTAGATGAGACGGTTAATCTAGACACTGACAGAGATGAAGAAAATATGGCTATGACAGCTCTTATGGATGAGCTTAACCTTCTCAGAAATGAAATGAATACTATTAACGATAAGAATAAGAAATCAGAGAATGAAGAAATTAAGTCTCTCAAAAATCAATTATCGTTAATGGAAAAGAGCTTTAAAGAAAGCGAAAACGAAGAAATTAAGTCACTTAAAAGTCAATTATCAAAAATGGAAGAAAATTTTAGAGATAGTGAGAACGAGGAAATAAATTCATTAAAGCAGGAAATCAGTAACTTAAAAGCAGATTTAATGGACAAAGAAGACACAGACCTAGATGAGGATATTGATGATTCGAAGTCAAAAAAGGATGAAGAAGATCTCGCTGAAGCACAGAGATTAATTGAAGAAATTCAATCTCGTAAATTCGATTAGTTCATTCGATATTTTCATACCATACAGGAGGCACGAATAAATCATCAGCTGTCCTATCTATTATTGGTAAACTTAAAACACTATTTTGATTAGTTCCAATTGTGACATATCCGCTACTTACAGTTGAAGGAATGTAATCATCACCAGTTTGGCTAATAACAAGCTCTAACGCACTTCCAGCCGGTACCACAACGTCCATTGCAAACATTTCCATTTTTGCATTTACAGTCCCAGTCACAGTACATGGTTGTCCACATTCTCTTCCACCAGCGTGATATCTAAGGTCCATAACTCCATGTCCAAGATGAATTCCATCAGCAATGAACAATTCTATGAATAGGTGTCCTGAAGTTTGTCCCGGTGGAATAGTTACATCTACATGAAATGTAGGCATTCCTGAAATGCGAGTCTCATTTTCAAAAATTTCAGTTTCTAGGGTCAATGTGTTTGTTGGCCCAACTAATCCACTTCCGGAAGTGACTGTTAGACCTTCACCAATGGGTAATTGTAAAAATTCAGTATCTGCTGAAGGCCAAGTTTCTTCTACTCGCCAACCTCCTAAGTTATCTTGCATTTCAACGTGCAAGTAAGGCTTTAAAGTTCCATCATACAGATAATAATTAAACCATTCTAGCAGATCTTGTGCCCAATCATATCTTACTGAATAAGGAAATCCTTCGGCGCCTCTTCCAGACGGCATACTGTCTTGGTCACTTGGTCGATCCGGGTAATGGTGACCCCATTGACCAAATAATCCTTTTATTTCAAAACCAGCTTGTTGCAATTGCTTATAGGCAGGAAATGCCATATGTGGGTCGACGTTCCAGTCCTGCATTCCGTGAATAAAATATATTGATCCATTGTAGTTTTGAATGGTCCTTTCTAGGAAATGTCTATCAGTCCAATACGTGTTTCCTGCGTAGTTAACCTCGTCACCAGCCAAATATGCAGCAGGGCCATTAGCGTATCCCTCAGCATACCCTCTACACATAGTTTGCCAATCTTCGCTGTCTCCATCCCATCCAAATGACCCATAAACACCATTGTGCATTGCTAAACCTCTTGCTTCCATCGATCCGTTTCTCCACATTAAATCATGAACACCGATTAACCCAGAAATTGGGACTATAGTTTTCAAATGTGGATTACCGAACATCGCAGCTTGCCAAGGAGTAGTCCCGTCATATGATTTTCCAACTATTCCTACATTTCCGTTACTCCATTCCTGAGTTCCTAACCAAGTAACTGCAGCGTCAATTCCCATCTGTTCACTCAATCCCATGAAATCCATACAATGGTTAGACATGCCAGTGCCAAAAACTGAAACTTGAGCTACTGCATAACCATGCGGAACCATGTTTTCAATCAGAAATTTCCCTAGACGATTTGCAGGAGTTAGTGCATCTACGTCTCCGTCGTCATAGTAGGGTCCAACGTCAGCTATTACTGGAATTTTAGTACCATTTGGAACATCAGGCAACCAAAGTCCAAGATGTACTTGGCAGTCATTAGTAATTGTACAGCCCAGTTCACTGCTTGGCAGGTCTACATCGATGAAAACACTTTCAGGTCCCATGATATCGAAGTCGCCGGATTCTAGAGTATAGCTGTATGATCCTGTTGTATTGAAATTTTGATTTACTCTCTCCCATACAGGAACCAATCCACTACTAGTATCGTAATTGTTTACAGTTTCATCATCATTACCATTCATATACAGCAATATTGGCGACAAAATCAAAATTGCTACGGTAATTATGGTAAAACTTCGATCATCCATAGTAGCTTAACAAGACTAGGTTTTTAGCGATTTCTTTTCTTTTCAGAAATTACTGGTAATCTCAATTTTGCTTGGTGAAAAACAGCTAGCGATATTACAAAAAATCCAAGTAAAGAGATTAATGGAACAATCACAGTTTCATATATTCCATAGTGTATTTCCTCTAGAGCAAGCGCATTCAGAAATGCAAGAATTAAGTAAAGAATAGTAAATCTACTCGCAACTCTAGCCCCTTCACCTCTTCTGATACCATAAGAAATCCATATTGCAGCCCCTCCCAAAAATAATACTGTTGAAAATCCAAATGCAGAGATTACAAAATAATCTAATGTAGATAAATCATGAACTTCTTCTGCTACTAGTAGTTTCCAAAATTCCCCTGCACCTCCGTAAAAGAGCCCTAACCCTGCAGAATAATATGAAGCTCCATTTTCTTCCTTGAAAGTTTTTCTGTTCACTCCAATAAAAAGAAAAATGAAAAGGATAATAGGAGAAACTAAAATTTTTGATGCATACCCTGTATTTTCACTGTATCCATTTATTCCGCCTAATATCATAATAATATCCGAGCCTGTACCAAGTACAACACCTAATCCGCAAGCTACGTACAACTTTCTTTCAACTAATTTTTGTTCAACGTCTTTAATAATCCAGGAAAAAAGTAGCATTGCAGATACAATATATGCAAGCATTCCGATTACATTTCCTTGAAATATTATTGAGTCCATAATTATTTTCTACGTGCTATGGTTAATAATCCTATTGATAAAATGGAAAGGCTAAAACTAAGACTTGCAGTTTGTTTATTTTCTTTATCTTCTGTTTGGTTAGTTACAAATCCTTGTAGAGTAATTGAGTTGACTTTTACTTCGTAAATGGGGCGATTTAATGGTTCATTTGAAGTAGGGACTTGAGCAACGGCTTTTACCAAATCCATTCCTTCTCTCACAACTCCAAACACAGCGTATCCCGGATCGTCTTCTTGAGTTCGGTTGCCGTTATCTAATCCATGTTGAGGTCCATCACAAATGTAGAATTGGCTTGATGCTGAGTCTGGATCTACGCCTCTAGCCATTCCTACGGCACCATTTATGTGAGTAAGATTAGCATTTGCCTCGAACGGAATGTTTTCATCGGAGCCGTTACTTCCGCATGACGGATCACTTGCTGGATAAGCTCCAAGTGCGGTACAAGTGGGATCTCCAGTCTGAATGACAAAATCATCAATCACCCTATGAAAAAAGATACCATCATAAAATGATTCATTAACTAATTTCATAAAGTTACTAACAGTAATAGGCGCCCAATTTTGAAATAATTCAATTACTACCTCTCCTTCAATGTCACTCCCGCCACCAATTCCAGCTTCATAACTCAAGCTTATTACAACTATTGGATTCCCTTCGAAAGACGTCTCCATAGGACTGGGCTCTGAAATACCATTAGGAACCAAAAGCATGATTATCAAAAGAGTAAATATCAGTCTCACAATAATACGTATTTTTAGCTAGTTTATACGACTTTAGTATACAGTAACTATTAAATCTCCTTGAAAACTAATTATTTATGGACATAAGAGTTACAGAGTCTGCAAAGTCAAAGCTTTTTGAAATGGGTGTTTCTGAAGATACATTTTTACGTATTGGAGTTAAATCAGGAGGTTGTTCAGGAAATACATATGATGCAGTTCTTGATAATAATATGAGTGAGGTAGATGAAGTTTATTTTTCTGAAGGAAATCTTAGAATAGTCTCAGACAAAGTAAGTTCAGTCTTTCTGGACGGACTCACAGTCGATTTTTCAAATGATCTTATAGAACCTGGCTTTAGGCTAACCAATGCAAATGCCAAAGGTTCTTGCGGTTGCGGTTCTAGTTTCAGCACTGGAGAGCCTGCACCTAACGTTGATGTGAGCTTTTCGGTGTAAATTATGGTTTTAAGTCCTGTATCAATACTTGGCGGTGACTCAGTATACTGTATTAATGAGGCTCAGATGAGTCATGCTAAACAATTAGCTGAAGAAGATCCTGAATCTTCAACCAAAATTAAATCGTTAATAAAAAAATTGGAAAAAGATTTTTCACGAAATGAGAGAGCTGCTCTTGCTTTTACCATCATAGATAACCTGAGGCAAAATAGAGAAAAGTAGAATGGAAGAATCAATTAATGTTTTAGGCGGGAAGTTGGAAACATGTTCTACAGACCCAATGACTGGCTGGTTTCGTGATGGTTGTTGCAATACGGACGAACGTGATTACGGGAGGCATGTTGTTTGCGCGGTCATGACTGAGGTATTTCTTGCATTTTCTAAAGGTGCAGGAAACGATCTTAGTTCACCGGGTCCAGGATTTTCAGGATTAAAGGAAGGCGATAGATGGTGTTTATGCTTATCAAGGTGGGTAGAGGCATATGACTCAGGAATGGCACCTTATGTTATCTTAGAGGCCACGCATGAGTCAGCTCTCGAGATGGTTTCTCTAGACAAGTTAAAAGAATACGAATACAAAAAAAATTAATTATTTGTGAAGTTCTACTCTTGGGTCGTTTTCTGTACCCCAGTTACTAATGAATTTCTTTGTTTTTTCATACATTTCTTCAAACGAATCCCAAACGAACAGCACAGGTTGATATTGAGTAACATCATACGGTAATGTTTCCATTTCTTCAAAATTAGGTCTTCTATATTCAACTTCTCCGGAAGCACATGCGTGTTCCATTTCACCAAATGAAGACAATAAACC
>JAYYHK010000106.1:0-3324 GCA_036148495.1 Thermoplasmatota archaeon
CTGAGCACATCATTTTGATTAAAACTTCCAAGAAAAAATTTGATAAATTAGAAAAGTATATCGTTAAAAACCACCCCTACTCCATGCCTGCTATCGTATCATTCCCCTGGGATGATTCGCACAAACCTTTCAAGGATTGGGTAAACAATAATGACTGAATATGACGTAATCGTATGTGGAGGAGGTCCTGCAGGATCAACTACTGCATTTTATGCTGCAAAAGCTGGTATGAAGGTTCTGTTATTAGATAAGTCTAAATTTCCAAGAGATAAAGCGTGTGGAGGATTATTAACTGCAAGACTGTTTGATGAATTGCCTGAACTAGAAAAATACATCAAGCCAATTATAGAGTGTCCTTCCCGTGATGTTAACCTTTATTCGCCTTCGATGAAATACAAGATAGATTATGAGTTCCCTGTAGGCACTCCTTGGAACATTACAAGAACCGTTTTTGATAATGCAGTTTTAGAGGCTGCAAGAGATGTTGGGGCTGAAGTCATGACCCAAACTAGAATTAAGGATTATGAATTCAATGGGGGAGTTACAGTAAAAACGTCTAACGGCGATTTCAAAGGTAAAATGGTTGTTGGCGCCACCGGTCCAGCCGATAAGTTAGCCTCAATGATTAGAGAAAAAAGAAACATCAAACCTTGGAGCGACAGTCAAATGGGAACTGCACTGATGTGGGAACCTCACGTGGGAAAAGAATTTATCGATAAGACTTATAGTAAAAATAGCTCATTACTTGTACATTTCAAGCCAGGTGGAATTGAAGGATATGGCTGGGTTTTCCCAAAAAAAGAAATACTGAACATTGGTTTTGGAGGATACAATAGAACAATTAAATCCATAAAAATCAAAGAGATATGGACAGATTACATTAACTTATTGAAAGAAGACGGGTATTTCCCAAAGGACCAGGAAGTTCCTCCTGTAAAAGGTGCACCTCTCCCTCTTGATGGACCTATAAAGGCTACAACTATGGATTACACTTTACTTGTAGGAGATTCTGCAGGAATGGTATCTCCTCTATCAGGTGAGGGAATATATTATGGAATGCATGCTGGTAAAATTGCAATTGATACTATCAAAAAAGCTCTAGAAACGAATGATTTTTCACAAAAGAATTTAGATCAATATCATCGTGATTGGGACAAAGTATTCGGTAAAGAATTGAGAGATTTATCCTTCTTCGCACTTATGGCATTGAAATTACCTGAAAGGATGGTTTACTATGGAACTCGTGATGAAAAGCTGTGTGAAATCTTTGCAGATTTATTCTTAGGAGTAACACCAGGTGGACTTGGAAAAAGAAAGCCAATCACTAGAGCTATATTTGATACAATAAGATATCCTTACTTCGGTTTAGGTTAATTCCTAAGCTGCATTACTCTTCTGTCGCTTGTTAAATATTTTCCAAATTTGTCTATTCCTTCTTGAATCAGGGCTGGTGCATATTTTTCCTGATAATTTACTAAAGATTCTCTACTATCTAGCTGATATCTAATGGACCAGTGTACTTTGCCGTCATCAGAATCACAAACGAACCAATCTGCTTTCTGAAAACCTTCAATCTCCAAAATTTGCTCTATATGTGGCCCAATCCATTCTGAATATTCATCTGCTGCAATAGCATCAATGTGTAGATTTACCTCGTAAACTATCATATGTTGTGATATTATCACTTTGTTATTTATTAATTACTAGATAAAAATAGTTTTATACACAACCAAGTTAACGTAGTATGAACTCTACAATTAAATGGAGCCTTGCTATCGTTGGAATTATAGGATTTGCAACTTTGTATAGTTCTTTTGCTTATGTTTATCCCGTTGGTAGGGTAGAAAGTGTCGATTGTGACAAACCAACCGTAGTTTTTAGTGAATTTAAAGAAGAAAATGATACTGGGATTTATACTACTGAGATTCTAGAGTATGAAAGCTCTGAAAACTGCCGTTTTACCTCCTCTTGGGGATACTTCTTTCTATATTTATTAGATAATCAAGGGAACATATACCATGAAACGGTGTATCCAATTGCGAATTATGAAGGAGGAAATCAAAATCATATCAATTTAACTTCAGCTATTGCAAATGACACAAAGGGAGCTGAATATCCTGTTAGAATTATGAATGAAATGAATGGGCCATACGAATCTTACAGTGATAGTAATAACAAAACGAGAGGTAATGATAAAAGCATGAAAATGTCTGTTGGGGATACAATAATGGTATATGGTTCTGGAGATGAAGCTGATGGACCAGCTAAACAAGGCTGGTCTCTGAGAATCATGTATGTTCCTCCGGGCCCCAGTGATGAAAAAATATTGACTGATGATCTTGTTATACCTTAATTAAGCAAATATTCTTTCGACAATCCAGGCTGCATCAAACGGCATAATATCTTCATATTCTTGACCAATTCCTACGAAAGCTATTGGCTTATCAATTGCTGAGGATATGCTGAGAGCTGCTCCGCCTTTTGCATCAACATCTAATTTAGTTAAAACTACGGCATCAATATCCACTGCTTCATGGAACTTCTTAGCTTGCTCAACTGCATCATTACCTGCTAATGAATCTCCTACGAATACCACCAAGTCAGGACTTGCAACCCTTCGTATTTTTTTCATTTCGTCCATTAAATTAGAATTTGTTTGCATTCTTCCTGCTGTATCTATCAAAACAATATCTCGATGTTTTGCCTTTGCATGCTCAACAGCATCAAAAGCTACTGCAGCAGGATCGCCTCCTGATTGATGTTTAATTATTTTACAACCTAAATTTGTCGCATGTAAATCTAATTGCTCAATAGCTCCAGCTCTGAAAGTATCTGCAGCTGCTAAAACTACACTCTTTCCATTTTGTTTAAGCCAATGAGTTATTCTTGCAATACTTGTTGTTTTTCCAGTTCCATTAACTCCAACAAAAGCAATTACGAGAGGTGCGTCCCTATCTTCTAGCAATAAATCTGGGTTGAACACATTCTTAGATAATAATTCTACTAAACTAGCCTTCAGTGCTTTTTCAATCGTTGGCACAATTTCAGATCGGCTTTCAACTCTTAAACCGACTAATCTCTTCTTGATTATTTCTTTCATTTCCTCAAGAGCTTCCATAGCTACATCTGATTGAAGTAAAGCCAATTCCATCTCCCAGAGAACATTTTCCAGGTGGGATTCTCTGATTACTGCACCACTTTCCCTTTCTTCAGGCCTAAATGTTTCATAGTCTAGATTCAACTGTGGATCAAGTTCTTCTTCTGCCTGCTTGCTAGCACCTAATAATTTTTCTCTTAAAGCTTTAAACATTATTGAACTCCTTG
>JAYYHK010000107.1:0-17239 GCA_036148495.1 Thermoplasmatota archaeon
ACTTCTGTCAAATAAACAGGAGATATTGTCAAAAAGAACATATAACCCATGAAAAGAATAAATGTAATCATAAATAGTCTATAAAGACGCCTAAAATATACCGTAAAATTCTCATTATCAGCCACAAATTCTCTTTTTTTTTCAGTAGAAGACATGTAACCAATTACTGCAACTAAGCCCAGAAAAGCTGTTAACATAAAAGAAAAAATAACAGGACCTTCTCCTAAACCATATTCGTCTGAATTTACTAAAAAACCTCCCGAAAAAGCACCAATCCCCCAGCCTAATCCTAAAACTGCCTCTAAATGACCCATAAATGTACCTCTTGCAGAAGAATCTAATTCTGAAAACATAGTAGCAATTTGGATCATACCTCCAAGAAAAAATGACTGGACTGTACGAACAATTACTAACTCAAATGGACCTAACCAAGGTAGAGGAACATACAAAACAGCTGAAAATATTGAACAAAGAACAACTACATTCTTTCTACTACGCCATCTATCTGCAATATAGCCCCAGAAGGCTGAACCCGCAACAAGAGCAAAGCTTGGTAGACCTACAACAAGACCTAAAGTTCTTGAATCTCCTAAAAAACTAGCTTGAAGTCTGATTAATGTAAATGAAAGACCTTGAGTTAAATTGTAGCAAAATGCACCTAAAAGCGCTAATTTGATTCTGTTATCCACATATGCTAAAAAATTCCCTATATAATTACGCACTGTACCTTTTTGTGTAGCAATCTATACAATATCATGGCGGATGACATTGTGTTGGTTAAATTAGGAGGGTCATTACTTACAGAAAAAAAAAGTCAAACGCCAAAAATACGTGAAAGTAATATAAAGAAAATATCTGAAATTATATCCAAAATAAATAAAAACATTATACTCGTTCACGGTGCCGGTTCCTATGCACATCCTCTAGTTAAAAAATACAATATTCATAAAGGATTAGACGGTACCCAAGAACAAATAAGAGGCATTACGAAAGCTAAAGAACAAGTTAGAGAATTAAATAGTATTTTATGTAAAAATATGAAAAAAAATGGTTTACTGTTTGAAAACATAATCCCGTCTCAAAAAATTAAAATAGATAATCACAATCAACCCATAAATTTTCCTAAGAAGGACTTTGATGAAATTCTCGAAGAAGGGAAAATAGCTATAACTTTTGGAGATATTGTCGACACTGAAAATGAGGATGTAGGAATTTTAAGCGGTGATACGTTACTGTTAAAATTAGCTGAATTATATAAGCCAAAAAGAACATTTTTCATAATGGATTATCCTGGTATTGTTAGGGGAGAATTAGATGACGAGAATTTAACAATTTATGATGAAATCGATTCAAGATTTGTAAAAAACATGACAATTCAAGAAGATAATGAACGACCTGATGTTACAGGAGGACTCCTGAATAAAATTAAATGCGCATTGCAAATCGCAATGGTTTCGGAATGCTGGATTAGTGGATTAGATAATTTTGAAGATTGTCTAAATGATAACCCAATTGGAACTAAAGTGATTGTTTGATTGGCGATGAAGAATTTAATATTGGGATACTATATCTTTCAGTTCTAGATTCAAAAATGTCCATTAATGAATGTATTGCAAAAAGTGGACTAAATGCAGATCAAATATCAAATATCATATCAATACCAAAATTTCAAAAATATTTTGATAAAGAAATAAATGAAGAACTGTTGATATTTTGTAAAACTGATTGGATCACTGAAGATATACGTAAACATGTTGCTTTGAGTGATTCTGAATCTGAAATATTAGAAAAAGTAATTAGTGAGAATTTAATGAACCACATAATTAAATACTGGAAAGAGGGCGAAAAAGTTAAACGAGATTTTGAGACTCGGAATTTATCAGAATGGATAATTAGTGAGTTTGTCTTTTTGTCAGGATTCGCCGTGTGGTTCAGAGAAAAAGATAAAGATAGTGAAACTGATTTGTCAAGCCTACTCTCAAATGCAACTGGGGAAGATATTGAAGCTAAAGCAAATATTGAATTTGATCATGAGAGACTCAACTTAGTGAGCTCAATACCTACTCAAATAATTCAAAAACTAATGGGAATTAATGCTGCTGGCAAGATAGCATATCGTAGTCTAGATATGGCCGTAATGAAAGCCATGTCTGAAGGAAACCCAGAAATAGCAAAAAAAATGAAATACGATTCAACTAATAAACAAAAAGCTTGGTGGAAATTTTGGTAATCACTCTACCGTCTGAGTACCTGGTTTGAATAATTTTTTGGTTTCTTCATCCCTTTCCTGAGGATTAATCCTACGGGCCAAATCTCCGTTTACATCAATAAAATAAAGATATCCTTTTTCTCTTTTATTTGAACCTTTTGAAATAAGCTCTTTGTGACCGCCTTTATGCTTCCATACAGAACAATCATCTTCTACAAAATAAAGAAAACCATCTGGTTTAGGTAATTTTAACTTTTTAACTAACTCTGCCATTATTTTTGGTTCACCACGATATTACAAGGTGTTGGAAGTTTATGAGAAGACTTACGTAATGCTTCTTTCGCTTGGGAAGCAAATTCATCTGACGTTCTAAGTGTAATAAGTTTTTGACCTGATTTAACTCGGGCTGCAGTACCTACAGTTCTTCCAAATGATTTTCTCATGCCCATTGAAACACGGTCAGCACCGGCTCCTTGAGCTATCTTATTGTGCCTTAAAACATGGTGAGGGTAAGTTCGGACTTTGAGGTGATAACCATCACGTCCTGCATGTGTTTGAATGTAACGATTGGCAGTAACCCTAGCAGACTCTAGTGCATTGTGCCTTACTAAACATTCTTCTTTAGCTGATAGAGTAACTTCTACTGAAAAATCTGCGATTTTATCTCCAACATCGAATTGTGTGATACGGCTAGCTGGAACGCCTCCAATATACTCCTTACGAGTGTAAGCTCGCTTCTTTCCGCGAAACATATGTGCTGGATTTTTCTTTGCCATAATTAACCTACTACTGGCGCCAGATTGAGTTCTATTTAAATGTTTACATAACAAAAATTATGGCTTAGAGTATTAAACCCCAACCTGTGTGTAATGAATATGAACATTCATGAGTATCAAGCAAAACAGCTTTTCAAAGAATATAATGTTAAAACTTTGCAAGGCGTCGTTGCGACAAATGCTAGTGAAGCTGCCGAAGCATGCAAAACTTTAGGAGGAAATATATGGGTTGTAAAAGCACAAGTACATGCAGGGGGCAGAGGTAAGGGGGGTGGAATAATTCTATGCAAAACTACAGATGAAGTTTACGAGGCTGCTGACAAGCTAATTGGTTCTAACCTAGTAACTCCACAAACAACCTCAGATGGTGTAATGGTTAGGAAAGTTTATGTTGAAGAAGGATGCGATATATCAAAAGAACTCTATCTTGGAATAGTACTTGACAGAGAAAGAGATTTACCTGTCGTAATGGCATCTACAGAGGGCGGAGTAGAAATCGAGGAAATTGCAATCAAAGAACCCGAAAAAATTTTGAAAGTACATGCTGATCCTGTTACCGGAATAGGAAATTGGCAAGCAAGGAAGATAGCGTTTGGCTTAGGGCTAAAAGGAAAACAGGTTAACTCCTGTTGCAAATTTATTATAAGCCTCTATGAGCTATTCATGAAACTTGATTGCTCAATCGTTGAAATTAATCCACTAGTAGTAACATCTGAAGATGACATAATAGCTCTTGATGCTAAAATTAATTTTGATAGTTCCGCTCTATTCAGACACGCGAACATAGAAGAATTAAGAGATTTGGACGAAGAGGAACCTCTTGAATCACAAGCCACAAAAGCTGGACTAAACTACATCAAATTAGATGGAGAAATCGGTTGCATGGTAAATGGGGCTGGTTTGGCTATGTCTACCATGGATATCATAAAATTACACGGTGGAGAACCTGCAAATTTCTTAGATGTTGGTGGTGGTGCAAGCGCTGAACAAGTTGCTGAAGGATTTAGAATAATTCTATCAGATCAAGAGGTTAAAGCTATTTTTGTTAACATATTCGGCGGTATAATGCGATGTGACTTCATTGCTGAGGGTATAATCACTGCAGCGAAAGAAATCGAAATAGATGTTCCCCTGATTGTTAGATTAGCTGGTACCAATGTAGACTTAGGAAAGAAGATGCTATCTGAGTCTGGTCTAGACTTGATTACTGCTGACGACATGGATAGCGGGGCAAGGAAATCCGTAACAGCTGTTGGAGGGAAACAATGAGTATTTGGTTAGATTCAAAAAGTAAAGTCATTGTTCAAGGTATAACTGGTAAAAACGGACAATTTCACACTGAACAGATGCTGGACTATGGAACTAAAGTACTAGGAGGAGTTACTCCTGGTAAAGGTGGACAAAAAACTCTGGGTGTTCCTATTTGGAATACAGTGAACGAAGCTGTCGACAATGGTGCTAATGTTTCTTGTGTGTTTGTCCCACCACCATTCGCTGCCGATGCAATAATGGAATCTGCAGATGCTGGAATTGAACTAATTGTGGCAATAACTGAAGGAATTCCTGCTCTCGACATGGTAAAAGTTAAGAAGTATTTAGAGCCAATTGAAACTCGTCTTGTAGGTCCCAATTGTCCGGGCTTGATAACTCCAGGTGTAAGTAAGGTAGGAATTATGCCAGGCCATATCCACAGAAAGGGAGATGTTGGGATAATATCGCGATCAGGTACGTTAACATATGAAGCTGTAAATCAAGTCACTGAGAAAGGTTTAGGTCAATCCACTTGTGTAGGCATTGGAGGAGATCCTGTAAACGGAACGAACTTCATCGATTGTCTAGAAGCATTTGAAAATGATTCGCAAACAAAATCAATGATTATGATTGGTGAAATAGGAGGAACTGCTGAAGAACTGGCAGCAGAATATGTTAAGGAATATGTGACAAAACCGATAGTTGGATTTATTGCAGGGAGAACTGCACCACCTGGAAAAAGAATGGGCCATGCTGGTGCAATAATCTCCGGGGGAAAAGGGACTGCTAGAGAGAAAATGATGGCAATGGAAAAGGCAGGTATACGAGTAACTGATAATCCAGCTAAACTTGGAGATACTTTAGAAGAAATAATTTAGGTAATGAAGAAATATGCCAACCTTTTCAGAATAGCATACCACGGAAGCAAGTTCCATGGATCTCAAATTCAGCCCAATGTTGTAACTGTTGAAGGTGTAATCAAAAAAATTCTTATTGAATTAGGTGCTACAAGTCCATTTTTTGCAAGTCGAACGGACAAAGGTGTGAATGCCACATGTAACATAATAACTACCACTTCAAATAAAACATGTAAAGACTATATTGGTGATTTAATTGAAAATTTAGATCCTTACCCAATATGGGTTACTGGATTTACTGATGTAGAACTTAGTTTCAATCCTAGAATTGCCGCGGAAAGAAAATACAAATATTATCTATTTAATGAAAAAAATAAAGAATTGTTCAATAAAGCTATACAATTATTTGTTGGTAAACATGATTTTAAGAATTTTGCAAGAATACTAGAAAAGGATTCTGTGGACACGAGAAGAAAAATTAACTCAATTGATATAATTTCTAAAGGTAATATTTTAATTTGTGAAATCAAAGGAATCTCATTTCTTTGGCATCAAGTACGGAAAATGATAGGTGCTGCGACAGATGTGACACATGGAAGAAGAGAAATTATTGATATTAAAAAGGCCTTAAATGGTGAAAAAATAGAGTTTACAATGGCCAAAGCTGAATTTTTAACACTGAATAATATTGAATACGAAAACATAGTTATTGAAAAAGTCAAAAACGAAAGAAATATGAGGAAAAAATACGAATTATCAAGAAGTGACAATTTCTTTTGGGAAGAATTGCTTTAGTTTAAAAAAACATAAACTTTATATAGAAGTTCAAAAAGGCGCAAGAATGAAGTGTGTTGGCAAAGTTTCACATTTGAATTCACGCAATCTTGCTATTGTGAATACAAAAAGTAAAGTGCCAAAAAACACTAAAATCTATGATTCAGAGAAGAGAATAATCGGAAGAGTAGTCAATATTTTCGGGCCAGTTAGTGAACCATACTTAGCAATTGCTCCGAACAAAGGAATGCGTATAACAAAAATTATCGGTAGGGAGGTTTACAAAAAATGAAATGCCCTGATTGTGAAAACGAAAACATAATTTCAGAGGGCGATGGCATTATGTCTTGTGAAGCATGTAACTTAATTTTTGATTCTGGCCCTCAGTGGATGAAATACAAACCTGCGGAATCTGCCAAAGAAAAGGCAAAAGCCATTGAGGTGAAAAATAGGTCTAATGCGGTTCTAAAATGGCAGACTGAAGTAAGAACTAATATTTCACTAGGTAAAAATATACTTTTGGCCTCAGAAGAAATAAATCGAATTGGCGAAATGTTAAAGCTAGAAAATAAAATTATCGAGTCTGGATTAGAGATTTTTTCGAGCTCCTCTAAAAGGGGAATAGTTAGAGGAAGAAGTACCCAAAAAGTAGCTGCGGCTTCCGTTTTCACAGCATGTAGAATGAATAATCTACCGATAACCTTAGATGAAATATCTAATCTTTGTAGTTTAAACAGAAACGAGTTGAGTAAGTTACATCGCTTGATAAAACGAAAACTAAAATTAAAAATTAATATTTCTAGCAGTATAAATTTTCTACCTAAATTTACCAAGAAATTAGCTCTACCTAAAAATGTTGAAACTGAAGCTAAAGAAATAATAAGATTTGTTGAAGATAGTGATTATAGGCAGGGAATTTCACCCATTGCACTTCTTGGAGCTTCAATTTACCTCGCATGTAAAGAAACAAAAATAAGAAGAAGCCAACTAGAAATAGCTAAAACACTGGGAACTTCTGAGGTAACTCTTAGGAATAGGGCCAAAGAAATAAAATCTTTACTTAATTCTGCGTAAAATAAAAGTAATCTTCCGGTAACTCTAATTCAATAGCAAACATAGGGTCTTCATTTGGATCTGTACTGTCATGATATGCTACCACAACACCGCCATCAGGCAATATTGCCATCGAAGCAAAATCAAATCTTATATCATTACCTGCGCCTGAAGTTGAATCAAGATCACCAAGGCCTATAATGGTTAGGGAATCGGCTTCCAAACTTTCGCTGTAATCCCGAATATGAAAGACTAAATCTACATCACTCGCGCTTCCATCACCTGTAAAGTTAGAACTTTGAACTCTCATAGAGATAACTGCTAAATCTAAATTACCGTCAGCTTGAAAATCCCATTCAAAAGTATTATCCGATACTGCAGCTGCACCTGACCATCCGTGAGTGTATTCTGTCCAGTTATAACCACCATCAAAACTTACGCTATGTGTTAAATTAAATGATCCGTCACATCCTTTTGCACTGGGGTCTGGAATATTACATGAGACGCTATGCAGTGCTCCAGAGCTGTCAATCACTAAATTTCTAGAAGGTAGAAGCAAGCCATTTGGCAGATTATGCTTATGCCATACAAGCTCAGTATCTAGAAATAGATTACTTCCATCACTGAACCATCTTGGAAATAAAAGTCCACCTGTTGGAATTGGAGAAGCTCTCATCTCCCTGTGTGGCTGCATAAAATCCCATTCCGGGCCTAAATCCTCGAAAAACAAATCAAACTCAAGATCTTGTCCGCATCGGGCGTATTCAGCATTACATTCATTTGATGCACTATCTGGAATATCTAAGGGACGATAATTTAGGCCGTCAACACTGATTTGATAACCTTGTTCATTATAACTCCAAAAATTTGAAACAACCATGCTTGCCCAAGGACAGTTTGATGAACATAAATTTGTTGAATGCTCCGCAGGTGGATTTATAGGCCCCACTACCGGAACTTGCCAGGATCTATCATAGAACGGCTCTTTGTCAAAAGTGTTCCAACACCACTGCCATTCTATTTGATCAGGAGATGTTTTTTTACCAAGAATTGCGTAAAACTGATCAGCACCATCAAAACTAGGATATGGAAACCAAGTCATTGCAAGTATATCACCATTGGGTGCCTGAATTATTGAGCCTTCGCCAAGTCCCGGATCAAATGTTGGATCTAATTGCCCCTCCTCACAACCTAAATCCGTATTAAACGCAGGAGGTACATATTCATCCCAAGTCAATCCTCTATCTGTGCTCCACCATGGCCACTCTCCACCTAAATTGTAGATAACACCGTCTTGGTCTGTAGTAATATAATGTTCACAGCAATTTCCACCATAATTGTGGTCCTCAGCTAATTCAGTTCCATAAACTGCCCATAACCTTTCAGTTTCCCCGTTAGGAGTCATTACTGTAAAATTACGAATAGGATTATCAGAAAACGGAAATTGACTTAATTGTTCCTCAGAAACAATTAGTCTTGTTACTTCCATTTGCTCTTCATCAATTACCGTTCTCTTGTCTTCAGGGCCTAGACATCCCATGAACGACAGTGTTACAAACATCAATGATATCATGAAAGGTAATTTCATATTAAACTAGTAATACATTGGGTAAAATAGTTATTGGCACTTGATGATATATTAAAAATACCCATTCGCCAGTGTATAGTTATTGAGTACTGACGCACTAGACATACCACCCTGTTTTGTTCCCGTGGAAAAAAAAGGGTTTTTCGCAACATTCCGTACCGATAGATGGTGGATTCAACCCCTAGTCATGGGTAGTATTTTAATTCTTTTTGGGGTTTATACAATTGCAGTTCTTTTACTAGAGCACGGTGCTATTGGGGATTATGAAAACGACTTCATTTACTATAATGAGAATGGAGCTCACTATGTTAGTCCTATCTCTTCGCCAGGTCCGAATGCTATCCCCTCTGATTTACTTAGCGCATGGCCTCTCCCTGCCACTTTGCTTTTCATATGGGCGCCACTAGGATTTCGAGGCACGTGCTATTACGGTCGAAGAGTATTCTACAGATCGCTCTTAGCAAATCCTGCAGGATGTGCTGTTGACAAACCAATAAAATCTTACAATGGAGAAAATGCACTGCCTTTCATTATAATGAACTCGCATAGGTATTTTCTTTATTTGGCTATCATTTTAGCAATACTGCATTGGTATCACGCATTTGAATCATATATTTTTGGTGATAGTCTAGGATTTGGATTTGGAAGCTTTATTTTAACCGTTGATGCTTTATTCTTAACATTGTATGTTTCATCATGTCATTCCCTTAGAAACTTAGTCGGAGGTAATGTTGACTGTATTTCATGTACTAATTACGTTAAGAGGACTGGAAACTCATGGATTAATTCTCTTAATCGTCACCACGGATTGTACTTCTGGATCTCATTGGTTACAATTATGATTGCTGATTTCTACATTAGAATTTATTTAGGACTTTTGGGAAATAACGAAATATTTCAGTGGGTGCTCTGATGGAAGATATTCAAGAAAAAAAATATGACGTTCTTGTCATCGGGGCTGGAGCTGCAGGAATGAGGGCTGCAATCGCGGCTTCTGATGAAGGTGCAAATGTTTGTCTTGTATCAAAGTCTTTGCTTGGAAAGGCTCACACAGTAATGGCTGAAGGTGGAGCTGCTGCAGCTTTAGGAAACGCTGATGAAAGAGATAATTGGAAAGTTCATTTTAGAGATACAATTAAAGGTGGAAAGCATCTAAATAATTGGAAAATGGCAAAAATACATGCTGAACAAGCTCCTGAAAGAATTCTAGAACTCGAAAAATGGGGGGCTGTTTTTGATCGTACTAAAGACGGAAAAATTAATCAGCGAAATTTTGGTGGTCACAGGTACCCTAGACTTGCTCATGTAGGTGACAGAACGGGATTGGAAATTATAAGAACAGTACAAGACAAAGTAATTCATCAAGACAATATTGACATTTTCATGGAATGTACTGTGGCGAAAATAATTACTGAGAATAATCAAGCTGTTGGAGCTCTTGCTTACTACCGTAATAATGGGGAATTGGTTGCAATACACGCCAAGGCCACAGTTGTAGCAACGGGAGGCATTGGAAAAGCCTACAGAGTTACCTCAAATTCATGGGAATATACTGGAGATGGACACTCTCTAGCCTACTTGGCAGGTGCTGATTTGCAAGATATGGAATTCATACAATTTCACCCTACAGGAATGGTATGGCCGCCAAGCGTCAAAGGAACGTTGGTGACTGAAGGAGTAAGGGGAGAAGGCGGGGTCTTGTTGAATAATAAAGGTGAACGATTTATGTTTAATTACATCCCTGAAGCATTTGCCGCTGAAACTGCTAAGGATGAAAAAGAAGCTAATGACTGGTTAGAAGGGAAAGAGGGTGCGATGCGACCTCCTGAATTGCTTACAAGAGATGTCGTTGCTAAAGCAATCATGAAAGAGGTCAAAGAAGGAAGAGGTAGTCCACACGGTGGTGCATTCTTAGATATTGCTAATAGACGTGATGCTGACTACATTAAGAAAAAATTACCTTCAATGTACCATCAATTCAAAGAACTTGGTGACTTAGATATTACTAAAGAACCCATGGAAGTTGGACCGACAACTCATTATATGATGGGAGGCATAACTGTTGATGCTGAAACTGGCGCTTCGAGTCTAAAAGGAATGTATGCAGCAGGAGAAGCTGCTGCAGGACTTCATGGTGCTAATCGTTTGGGCGGTAATTCACTATCTGATTTGCTAGTTTTTGGAAATATAGCTGGTAGATCTGCTGCAAATTTTGCTCTAAGCACAGAGGAAATATCGGTCAGTAAAGGTAAAATTAAAAAAGCTGCAGACGCAATTCTTGATTGTTTTTCAGAGACAAAATCTGAAAATCCCTATCATTTACATCAGGAATTACAAGATATTATGGAAATGCACGCTGGAATCGTGAGAGAAGAAGAATCTTTGAATGAAGGTATTGAAAAGTTGAAAAATTTGAGTGAGAGAGCTGAAAACGCCAAGGCAACTGGTGACCGGTCTTATAATCCAAGCTGGCACTTATGTCTTGATATGAAAAATATGCTAATTACTTCACTAGCCATAGCTGAGGCGGCTAAGGAGAGGCGGGAGAGCCGTGGAGGTCATACTAGACTAGACTACCCTGAATATGATAACGAATTAGGGTCTTTGAATATAATCATTCGAAAAGGTCCGGATGGCTTAAATATTGTTAAATCTGATAAGAAAACTATGCCAAATGACTTGCACGAATATGTTTTGAAGGAGGCTGTGTGAAAAGAAAGGTTATTATTCAGAGAGGTGAAGATGAAGATTACTTCATGCATGAATTTGAGATGGAAAGTGGACCCGGAATGGTAGTCTTAGATGCAATTCATGAAATTCAAGCAAATGATGCTCCAGATTTGGCGGTAAGATGGAACTGTAAGGCCGGGAAATGTGGGTCATGCTCTGCCGAAGTTAATGGAGTTCCAAGTCTTATGTGCATGACGCGAATGTCAGACTATGACCCCTCTGAACCGCTAGTAATCAAGCCAATGAAAGCTTTTCCTGTGGTTAAAGATTTAGTAACTGATGTATCCTGGAATTATGAAGTTAATAAGAAAATTCTACCTTACCAACACCCTGATATTGACGATCCAAGAATGTTGCAAGAAGATGTAGATAGGGTTCAAGAATTTCGAAAATGTATCGAATGCTTTCTATGCCAAGATACGTGCCATGTTTTACGCGACAGTGACATGAAAGCCGAGTATGCAGGCCCAAGATTTTTAGTTAGAAATGCAATGCTTGAAATGCACCCATTAGACCAAGGTGATAGACTAGAAACAATAAAAAATGAGAATGGAATTGGTCTGTGTAACATCACAAAGTGTTGTACAGAAGTATGCCCTGAAAATATTGCTATTACCGACAACGCTGTGATTCCCCTTAAGGAGAGAGTAGCAGATGAGTACTATGACCCTCTAAAATGGATTTGGAGAAAGATAACCGGAAAAACGAATTAATTGCAGTTATTTCCTTCACAGCAAGCTTCCACGACTGAGTGACACTGTGGACATTCACGATGTTGCCTGGCTTCTATAGACTCACCGATATAGCCACATGAACAGCGTATGTAATTTGTGTACGTACGATGGTTAATCATGATTATCAATTATAAAAGAATTTAAAAATGTTGCCGCTCGACCGACAGGTTGGGAGGTGGGAGGGGGCCCGCCGGGAGCAGCTCTACATAATCTAACTGGGTTTTTTTAAAATATTCGTAGAAATATCTTTAATTTAGAGGGGGTTACAATATGCCTCATGGTTAAGGCTCCACACGGAAACAAAATTAGTTGTAAAGGGTGGCTTCAAGAAGCAGCTCTAAGAATGCTAATGAATAATTTAGATCCTGAGGTCGCTGAGCGACCCGAAGACTTAATTGTTTACGGAGGCAGAGGAAAAGCTGCAAGGAACTCTGACTGCTACGATGCCATCGTAAAATCTTTACAAGATTTAGAAGATGATGAAACGCTTCTTGTGCAGAGTGGGAAACCTGTTGGAATTTTTAAAACACATACAAACGCACCAAGAGTTTTGATAGCAAATTCAAATTTAGTAGGAAATTGGGCTAATTGGGAGCATTTTGATAAACTTGAGAAAGAAGGACTAATGATGTATGGGCAAATGACCGCAGGCTCTTGGATTTACATAGGTTCTCAAGGAATTCTTCAAGGAACTTTTGAAACATTTGCAGAAGCTGCAAGACAGCATTTTGGAGGCAGTTTGGATGGAAAGCTAGTCGTTACAGGAGGATTAGGTGGAATGGGTGGTGCGCAACCTCTTGCAGCTACCATGAATGGAGGAACTTTTCTGGCTGCTGAGATGGATGAAGAAAGAATTCAAAAACGAATAGACACTAAATATTGTGACGAAATGACTGATGACATTGATTATGCAATTGACACTGCTATTGAGTGGAAAGAAAATAACACTGCAAAATCGATTGCAGTTAAAGCAAACATCATTGACTTATTAGATAGACTAATAGAAAGAAATGTAACCCCTGATTTACTTACCGACCAAACCTCCGCACATGACCCTCTAGTGGGCTACATCCCACATAGATTAACCAATACAGAAGCTGATAAGTTGAGAGAACTGGACCCTGATAAATACATTAAATTAAGTTATGAAAGTATGGGAACACATGTTAAGCACATGTTAAAATTAAAAGATAGAGGAGCTCACACTTTTGACTATGGAAACAATTTGCGTGAGAGAGCTAAAGAAGCTGGAGTAAAGGAGGCTTTTGACTTCCCTGGATTCGTTCCTGCTTACATAAGACCTCTATTTTGTGAAGGAAAAGGACCATTCCGGTGGGCTGCTTTATCTGGAGATCCAAAAGACATTTTGGAAACTGACAAAGTTATGCTAGAATTATTTCCTGAAGATAAAGCCCTCGCAAAATGGATTGAAATGGCCCAAAAAAGAATTAGCTTTCAAGGATTACCTGCCAGGATTTGCTGGCTTGGCTATGGAGAAAGAAAAAAAGCCGGACTTGCGTTTAATGAGTTAGTGAAGTCCGGAAAAGTAAAGGCACCTCTTGTGATTGGAAGAGACCATCTAGATTCTGGATCTGTAGCTTCTCCAAACAGAGAAACTGAGGGAATGAAAGATGGCAGTGACGCTGTAGCTGACTGGCCAATTCTAAATGCATTATTGAATACGGCATCTGGTGCATCGTGGGTTAGCTTTCATCACGGAGGTGGTGTTGGAATGGGATACTCCCTACACTCAGGAATGGTTGTCGTTGCGGATGGAACTAAAGAAGCTAGCGAAAGATTGGCAAGGGTTTTGACTACAGATCCTGGAACCGGAGTTATGAGGCACGTAGACGCAGGATACTCACGCGCTAAGCAAGTAGCTAAAGAGAGAAACGTAAGAGTAGGTCTTGTTGAAGGCCTATGAATTTAATTATATCCTCTAAGGCAGATTCAGCGTCAATAAATTTGAGAAATAGACTACTGGAAATGTCTAGATGGAAAGAATGCGGAAAATTTAAAGGAAATCGAGTTTGGGAAATCAGTGAGTCTACTGGTGACTATTGTAGTAAAGGGACACGCCTAATAACTATCAATAAAATTCACATTCATGCAGAAAAAATAGACAAAATCGTTGAGAAGGAACTAGACATCGAAATAGACAACATAATTTTTCTATCTAGGCACAAAGCTGCAAGTGGCAAACCAAGTTTAACTGTACATCCTATTGGTAACTGGGGTGAAGCCGATTATGGTGGTATTAAGGGAGAAGTAACGCCTCCATCTGCTGACATAATGACTTCTCTATTAAGAGAAATAAAGAAAAATCAAATTACGGGATATGATGTCTGTTTCGAAGCTACACATCACGGTCCTCTGTTGAAAACTCCAACGATATTCTTGGAGATTGGTTCTACAGAAAATCAATGGGAGGATAAAATACCTGCAAAAGCTCTAATCAAATCGCTATTGGAAGTTAAAGTTAGAAAAGGTACAAGCGTTCTAGGCTTTGGTGGTGGGCACTACACACCTAGATTTACTGAAGCTGCGCTGTCACATAACGTGTCTTTTGGTCACATAATAGCAAACTATGGAATACCTCATTTGACTGATAAGATGCTAATTAATGCCATTAAGGCTGGAAACTCTAAAGGAATTTACTTTCATAAGAAAGGTATGAAAAAAAGAGAATATAGGAAATGGAAACTTTGGGCTGAAAATAACAATGTTCCAGTATTCAAACAATCTGATTATGAAACACTAAGATAGTTTAATAAATCTCCTTACTGAGGGTTGATATGGCTAAGAAAGTTATATTAGAACCTGGACGAACTTTTAGCGAATTCAGTCTTTTAACTGACTATACTACTAAAAACTGTAATTTAAACAATATCAACCTAAAATCTAACCTGGGAGAGTTAGAACTCGGAATTCCATTTTTAAGTGCTGCAATGACATCAGTAACTGGTTATGATATGGCACTTGCGCTGGGGAAAGAAGGTGGATTGGGAGTTCTGCCTGCAAGACTCTCTGTCAAAGAGCAAGTTGAAATCATTGATAAGATCAAAGGATATGAAATGGGTTTTGTAGAGGATCCAGTTTCTATCAGAGATAATGCAACAATTGACGAAGCTGTAAGACTTGTTGAAAAACACGGTCATTCTAAAATTCCAATAACGGATAGAAATAATGTATTTCTAGGTCTTTTTAACTTCGACAAATACTTAGAAAGTAATGAAACACCTGCAGAAAATGTTTTGTCAGTTATGACAAAAGTCGAAGAGTTGCCTCATACCAAAAAAACAAATATAACTGTGAAGGAAGCTAAAAAAGAGCTTCAAGAGAAAAATTACCTTATTGTACTAGATGAACTGGGTAGACTAGTCAAAATAGCATTTAAGAAAGATGTTGAAAACATCGTAGTTGGGGCTGCAATATCAACACATAAGGGATGGAAAAGGCGTGTTAAGGCTTGTAATGACGCTGGTGCAGATATATTTGTAATTGATACCTCAGACGCATACAACGAATTTACATCTAAAGTTTTGAAGGAATACAAAAAAATGAATTTGGGAAAACCAATTTGCGCAGGGAATGTTATCACTTATTCCGGTGCTAAATTTCTAATGGATAGTGGTGCAGACGTTGTAAAAGTTGGAATGTCATCTGGTTCAATATGTACAACTCAAAGAGAAAAAGCGACAGGAAGAGCACCTATGACTGCTTTGATGGAAGTCGAAAGAGCTCGTGCCGATTATCTTGAGGAAACCGGTAAATATGTTTCAATTGTTATAGATGGAGGAGTGTCTGATGCAGGAAGCATGATTATTGCATTGAGTGTAGCAGATGCCGTGATGATGGGGGGATATTTCAACCACTTCTTTGAAGCTGAAGGTGAAAAGTATGACTCAAACATGCAACTAACTACACATGAACCCGACATCAAGTATGTAGCAACTTGGGGAGAAGGATCTGCCAGGGCACGTAATTTAGACAGATATGGACACGTAGCTAGAAAAACATTTTTTGCAGAAGGTGAAGAAGGTACCGTTGAAAATTGGGGAAGGCTAAAACCAAAACTAAAACAAGATATTCGTAAAATTAAAGCCGCTTTAAGCAACACTGGCTGTATGAATCTGAATGATTATCACGATAAGGCTGTTATTGAGTTAATGTCTCCATTTACACAGAACATAGTAGGAGACACTCATGACATGGAAGTTAAGGAATAAGATTCAATAATTGATCTTTAAGCCTATCAACGCCCTCATCCTTATACGCTGAAACTTTGATTGCACTATCAATACCCAATTCATCTTCAAAATCTAAATCGTTTTTACTAAGAACATCAACCCATTCACAGTTAGGATATCTTAATTTAAGCTCGTCTCGTAAATTGGTCTGCATCTGCAAAGAATAACCCGAAGTACCTGTCAAGTCTGTTAAAAAAACTATAATAGGATCTAAAAAGTCAAATGCAGCTATTCCTTGCTTTTCCATATCATTTCTCTCTGAATCTGAACGATCTAACAATCCTGGAGTATCCATAACCTGTAGAATGGAATACTTCTTTTTCACGTGCCCCAAAGAGACTGCCTTTGTCGTAAAAGGATAGCTTTTAACTTCTGGTTTACCGGAAGAAATTGCACCTATGAGGCTGGATTTACCAACATTAGGCGCCCCCGCAAAAACAGCTATTGAGGATTCCGTGTCTACGTTTGGTAGATTACGGAAAATCGATCTAGCTGATATTAAGAAATCAAAACTTTTTGAAATTTGTCTGACTACATTCGTCATCTTTGTGTATGCTTCACTCATTATCTTCATTGTGTTTTCAGCACTCTTTCTGGCTCTAGCTCTGGGAACGTACTTTGTAGAAATCATTAAAATTTCCTTTCTGGCCCAGTCGACTGCTCCCAATGATTTTTTGAGTTTATCTACACCGACAGTAAGATCAATTATCTCTCTGTCAAAGGGGTGGATGCTATCAAATGATGGAAATGCCTTGACATAACTAATCATTGGATTAGCTAGATTATCTGCTACAGAATGTATTTTTCTTACTGCAGTTAATCTAGCCCTATAATCTGGATTTCTAACTTTTTCTTCAACCTTAGAAGCTCTTCTCAAGGCCCTATCAATTAATTCTTCTGAAGTAGCAATATTCTTAATTTCTTGAAGATTCACAAATTATCTATAATGGCATCACCAAATTCACTACATTTCAATAACTTAGCGCCATCCATTAGCCTCTCAAAATCATACGTGAC
>JAYYHK010000108.1:0-3282 GCA_036148495.1 Thermoplasmatota archaeon
TCACTGGAGAAGAAGAAATACTATTTCTGGAAGTAAGAAAAATATTCAAGAACATTATGATTTGAGCAATGAAATGTTTATGACATTCTTAGACAAAACTATGACTTACTCCTGTGGATTCTTTGAAGATGAAAATGACTCACTATACCAGTCTCAAATCAATAAAATTGATAAAATAATAGAGAAAGCAGACATAAAGAGTGAACACCATATCCTTGAAATTGGTTCTGGATGGGGCGCTTTAGCAAGAAGGGCTGTAGAAAAAACCGGATGTAAAGTAACAACAATAACACTATCAAACAGACAATATGACTACGTCAACAAAATGATTCAAGAGGAAAATTTAACGAATAACATTGATATTCAGTTAATTGACTTCAGAAATGTTAAAGGAGTATATGATCGAATAGTTTCAGTAGAAATGATCGAAGCCATAGGCTATGATTTATTCAACTTCTATTTCAAAAAAATTGAGGAACTAATGAAGCCTGAAGGAACTGCTGTTATTCAAGCTATAACTTATCCTGATGAAGGGTATGAAGCATATCGTAAAGGATGTGATTTCATTCAAAAATTTATATTTCCTGGAAGCTTACTACCATCTATAGGCGCTATGAAAAGCTCAATAAATTTAACTGAGTTAAAATTGGACAACATTGAAAAAATAGGTAGCCATTATGCGACCACTTTAAACATTTGGAATCAGAATTTTAATAAAAATGTCGAACAGATTAAGGGGATGGGGTTTGATCAATACTTCATAAATCTATGGAACTATTATTTTAGTTACTGTGAAGCTGGATTTGCAAATAAGACTATAGATGATGTCCAATTAGTGGTAAAAGGAGGAACTGCAAATGCTTGAAGCCTATGAAAATAGATTACCTGGAGAAAAACTATCTTTGCTTGTGAGTTTGCCATTTATTTCAGTCCATATTGGTGCTTTATTTGCTTTGACTATTTCTCCTTCTCCCTTTGCACTATTTATGGTTTTTCTGATGTATTTCATTAGAATGTTTGGAATTACTGCTGGCTTTCATCGTTTTTTCTCCCACAAGACTTTCAAAACAAGTCGTGCCTTCCAATTTATTTTAGCATACTTAGCAACGTCTTCTGCGCAAATGGGTCCAATATGGTGGGCATCTCATCACAGACATCACCACAAATACACTGATGAAATTGAAGATCCGCATACTCCCACTCTCAAAGGGTTTTTTTGGGCTCATGTAGGATGGATCATGTCTCCGTCAAACGTGCCAACAAAAGAAGAATATGTGGGAGATTTGAAGAGATTCCCAGAGCTAAGATTTTTAGATAAATATCACTACTTAGCTCCGTTTAGTATGGCTGTATCACTTTTTGCATTGGGTGAATATATGGCTTTAAATCATTCTCAATATGGTACAAATGGAATTGAACTTCTAATGTGGGGCTTCTTTGTTAGCACTGTTATTCTATACCATGCCACATTTACTGTAAACTCAGTTTGCCATGTTTTTGGCTACAGAACTTATGATACAAAAGACGGTAGTGTAAACAATTGGCTTGTTGCAATCTTAACATTGGGTGAAGGGTGGCACAATAACCACCATGCATTCCCGAACTCAGAAAGGCAAGGTCATAAATGGTACCAAATTGATATTTGCCATTACATATTGTGGTCTCTTTCTAAAATAGGAATTGTTTGGGATATTCGTGATGTACCAGATGATTCAATTAAAGTGAAAAGATACGGTTCAAATGTGGTATAACTCGTTACTGGCTAAAGGATTAATTCCTGACTGGATATTAAGGCGAGGAGTTCAAAGTCAAGGAAAGCAAAGACTTCAGATGATGGACAAGGCAGATCTGAGACATGAATACCAATCCTTTCTTAAGGAAGCAAGTTCTGGAGAAATTGCAGTTCACACAGATGATGCTAATAATCAACATTATGAAGTCGATTCTGAATTTTTCCAATACTGTTTAGGTAAAAACCTAAAGTATAGTTCTTGTTACTGGAACGAGGACACTTCTTCGCTGGATGAGGCTGAAGAAATTATGTTAAATTTATACTGTAAGAGAGCTAAAGTAAAAGACGGAATGTCAATTTTAGACGTTGGGTGTGGTTGGGGTTCATTAAGCTTGTATCTCGCACAAAATTATCCTAATTCTAAAGTAACGGGAGTTTCAAATTCTAATTCACAGAGAAAGTTTATTCAACAATTAGCCTATGAAAGAGAATTGAAAAATTTGAAAATAATTACTGAAGACATTAACACGTTTGATGCTGATGAGAATTATGATAGAATAATGTCAATAGAAATGTTTGAACATACTAAAAATACTAAAAAACTAATGAATCGAATAAACAATTGGCTAAAATCAGAAGGGCTCTTTTTCATGCATGTTTTTGCTCACAAAAAGAACCCATATTACTTTGATACTGACGAAAAAAACGCTTGGATGGCAAAATACTTTTTCACAGGAGGGATGATGCCAAACCACGATTTATTCAAAGACTTGAAGTCTAATTTAGAATATCATAAGTCTTGGAGGCTTCCTGGGACTCATTATGAAAAAACATCAAATGCTTGGCTAGCCAAAATGGACTTGAACAAGGATAAAATAATTCAATTATTTGAAAAGAATAATAATAGAAGTATTGCGAGACAAAAGTTCCACTTTTGGAGATTATTCTATATTGCATGCGCTGAAATTTTTGGGTACGATAATGGAAATGAATGGATTGTATCGCACCATTTGTTTGGAAAGAGTAAAAAATGAATATTGGTGTTATAGGTGCTGGAGTTGCTGGATTAACTGCAGCGAATTTACTTTCAGAAAAGTACAATATTACCCTTATTGAAAAGGAAAAACGTATCGGAGGACATACTAATACCATTAATGTTGAAGAAAATGGAAAGAAAATTGGAGTAGATACTGGATTTATTGTATTAAATGACAAAAATTATGTGAATTTTAAGAAATTATTAGCTAAATTAAACGTAGAAATCCGAGATACAGACATGTCATTCAGTTATTATGATATAAATGATGGTTTTAACTATGCAGGTACAGGAATATCTGGCTATTTCTCACAAAAAAAGAACTTTTTTAGTCCTAAACACTATCGTTTTCTTTTAAATGTAAAAAAATATTCAAAAAAAGCTGCAGATGATGTCGCAAATGATAAACTGATAGATGAGACTTTAGGTGAATATTTAGAAAGAAATAAATTTCCTGAAGACATCATCAACAAATTTATGATACCTATGGGTGCTGCAGTCTGGTCAGGATCTA
>JAYYHK010000109.1:0-2977 GCA_036148495.1 Thermoplasmatota archaeon
AGCAAACAAGATTACAGCAGTGTCAATAATTTGGTCATCGTTTGTATCGATAGCAAAATTTTGTAGAGCTGAAGACGTACTGTCGAAAATTTGATCTACTCTCTCTTGGTCATCTGGAATATTGTATGTGCCTGTTAGGTTAACCGCATCGTCGTCGTTCTGTTCAACAGCTAAACCACCAAATATTTTGCCTTCTGTAGCTTCGATAAATCTAGCATTTGTAGAATTGAATTCTTTTATTAGAGTTGAAATACTCAGAGTGAAAATAATGCCATCAACATCGCCTCTGTCAGCCATGTGTGTTGCTAAATCCTCTTGTTGACCTCTATAGTCAATCGTAGATTCTAGTAAAGCAATTTCTTTTAATGTAGGAACATACGTAATGTTATCTACAACAATATCATTGAATATACTAGGCTCTTTAGCATTACCAGTTTCTACATATACAATAATTAGATCTGTAGCCCAGTCTTGCCTTACTTCTATTAATATTTCAGTAGATTCTTCACCTTCGGGAAGATATACCTCAATATCTCTAGTCATATTTTGTTCAAAAGTTAAGGCAGATTGTAGGAGAAGAACTGTAATTAAACTCAAAACAGCTATAGTAGCAAAAGCATTTTTCAAAATTATATTAGTATAAATTTGAACTCCGTTCTCTAAAGCCTTTGTAATCACAAAGTGCCTATCGAGGCCTCAAAATAAATGTAATCTTAACTTGAATAATAATATTCTTTCTTACTTTTTTGTTCTCTGTCTAGTCTTGAATTAGGTTTATTGACTCTAGGTCGATGTGTGTTTTTATCGCGTCTAAAAGTCACATCTACCCTCTCTAAAAAGATATTCATACCTTCTCGCATTTTGTATGGACCTTCTACGATTCCTTTTGTTCCAGGGTCACCTCCAAAGCACAGAATTCCATCAGAAATATAATCAATAAAGTAAATGTCATGATCTACAATGAGAGCTGATTTTCCTCTATTTTCCATAAATCGCCTTATAGTTTTTGCAGTGACCATTCTTTGGTTTGCATCGAGATATGCAGATGGTTCATCTAGCAAGTACAGATCAGCATCTTTTAACAGGCACTCAGCAACTGCAACACGTTGCAGTTCACCACCAGATAAGGTTTGCATCTCTCTTTCAAGCAGAGGTTCTAAATTCAAAGGACGATTTAGTTCTGTACTAAATGTATGCTCGTCATAACCTTCTACAGATTGTAGTAAATCTTGAACAATTATCCCTTCTTGGATGTCGATGTATTGTGGTTTGTAGGAGACTGCAATATCGCTTTCTATTTCGCCTTTGTCAGGTTCTAAATCTCCAGCTAGCATTTTTACAAATGTGGTTTTGCCAGTAGCATTTGCACCAACAACGCCTAAAACTTGTCCGCTTAGCAATTCACCAGCTTTTGCTTCAAGGCTAAAACTACCTAATTTTTTTGATAATTTTGGCCATTGAACAAGTCCCATTCCGTCCCATCCGGTCCGTGGTGGATGTTCTAAAAATTTGATAGGCTTATCTCTTATTCGAACATTTTGCTCGGGTAGATATCCCTCAATATATGCATTAATTGCTTTTCTAGTAGTTCTAGCAGGTGTAAAAATTCCAAAAGCACCTTTTTTTCCGTAAACAATGTGAGTTAAATCTGCAATTACATCTAAAACAGCTAAATCGTGTTCAATTACTATAACTCTTGCAGATTCAGATAACTCTTGAATTAGTCGTACAATCCTCATTCTTTCATAAATATCAAGATATGATGAAGGTTCATCAAAGAAATAAACATCAGCTTTCTTTAGTAAGGTTGCACAAATTGCAACCCGCTGAAGTTCACCTCCAGATAACTGGTCCAAATTTCTTTCTAAGAGATGACCTAGTCCAAATTTTTCTATCATTTCTTCGTATAAATCTCTCTCATTAACAGAGGAGAGAAGTTTACCAACATTTCCTTTGAAGGCTTTTGGGATATGATCAACATATTGAGGCTTTAGTGCTACTTTAACAGTTGATTCATTTAATTCAGTCAAAAAATCTCTTAATTCTCCACGAGGCAATGTCTCAATCACATCATCCCACGAGCATTCATTTGTTTCGAATTCTCCTAAATTAGGAACAATGGTTCCGTTTAAAATATTGAATGCAGTAGATTTTCCCATTCCGTTAGGCCCTAAGATGCCTATGATAGACTCTTTTGACGGAGTAGGTAGTCGAAACAATCTAAATCCATTTAACGAATATCTATGGATCATATCTGTTTCGAGTTCTTCGGGAAGATTAATTACCTTGACAGCGTCTCCAGGGCAATTTTTTGCTCTCATGAGGCAAGGAGGACAAGCATCCTCTAGAATTTTACACTTATCATTCTCATCTACTTGGATACATTCAGCTCCACAAGAACCAGCATATTTTTGTAAATATTCAAAGGCGGGGCTGTTTGGTTTGCATCTGTCTTCAAATAGAACGGCAATTCGCATTTTTAGTTTTCAAGATTGTTTTAGGAGCCAGTCTTGCTGGATTTCCTTTCCATGATACGACTAATTAAAATCATATGGTCATCCAAAGATACTTTTGTCCCCCTTTAATGGCATGTTGTGCGAATAAAATTTACACTTCCTGGAAAACCGGTAGCTCAAGGCCGACCTCGTTTTTACCGTAAGGGAAAATTTGTAGTTGCAACAGATCCTAAACCTAGTAAAGTTTACAAGGCAGATATCGCATATATTGCCCAGAGAGCTAGAGAAGAAGCAGGAATAGAAGGGTTGTTTGACGGACCCTTGGGGATGGAAATTTTCGCTTATTTCCCTTGCCCTAAAAGTAAATGGAGAGTCAAGGTTCCCAGGCCTGAAGAGCATCATTCAAAGAGGCCTGACGCAGATAATTTAGCAAAATCCGTTAAAGATGGATTAAGTGGTGTTTTATATCACGATGATGGACAAATCTCAGAACTAATAGTTAGGAAAAGAATTGCAGCACA
>JAYYHK010000110.1:0-3091 GCA_036148495.1 Thermoplasmatota archaeon
CATTATTTTGCGTATGCAAAATGCATATATATACAAAATGCATACTTTTTAATACTATTGTCTTCATAACGATAATATGTCTAAAACAGACTACACTTCTATAAGAGTAACTAAAAAAGTAAAAGAAAGTCTTCAAAAATATGTTGAAGAATGCTATGATGATCTATCAATTAATTCAATGTTGAAAGTTCATATAGAAAATTTGAATGATGGTCACGTTAGATTTCCAAAGTATGGAATGTATGAATGCCCTGAAAGCAGAAAGCAAAAGATGCGTTCTTCTATAAACAATAAATCGATTAAAAAAAGCGCTAATAATTTATCATTAACAGGAAGTTTACCTTCAGATCCATATACTCGAACAGAGTCTGACACTATGGGAGAAATGGAAGTTCCAAAATCCGCATTGTGGGGTGCAAGTACGCAGCGGGCAGTACTTAATTTTCCAATTAGTGGTATTCCAATGTCACGTTCTTTTATTCGAGCTTTAGGGTATATCAAGGCCGGAGCTGCAGCAGCAAATGCAGAACTAGGAATTATTGATAATCAAATGAAAGAAGTGATAATCTCAGCTTCATTGAGTGTGGCCGAAGGAAAATACGATGAGCATTTTCCAGTAGATGTTTTTCAAACTGGATCTGGGACTTCAACAAATATGAATGCTAATGAAGTAATTGCTACTATCTCGTCCAAGCAGAGTGGCCTAAAGATACACCCTAATGATCATGTAAACCAAGGACAATCATCGAACGATGTAATTCCATCAGCCCTTCATTTATCAGCACTCATTGAAATAGAAGAGAGTCTCTGTCCTTCATTGCTAAATTTACAAACTAGTCTTAACCAAAAGTCCGAAGAGTTCATGTCTGTAATAAAGACAGGTCGAACTCATTTAATGGATGCTACGCCAATAAGACTGGGGCAAGAGTTTGTGGGCTATGCAGGACTGATTGAGCGTTCGCTTGATAGATTGTTACTTGCCAAAGATGAATTGTCACTGCTTGCGTTGGGAGGAACTGCAGTAGGTACTGGTGTAAACACCAAGGTTAAATTTTCAGAACTGGCTTGTCAATATATATCTAAGTTTTCAGGAATAGATGTTTATGAAACAGACAATCATTTCTTGGCCCAATCTAGTCTAGATGGTGCTCTGACAACTAGTGGAGTGCTGCGAGGCTTGGCAGTTAGTTTACAGAAGATTGCTAATGATATTCGTTTAATGGGATCAGGACCGCGTTCAGGCATTGCTGAATTATCTCTACCGGCAGTTCAGCCAGGTTCTTCAATTATGCCAGGTAAAGTTAATCCAGTTATTCCTGAGGCAATCATACAGGCTTCTTCACAAGTAATAGCTTGCGACACAGCTCTTGTTCAAAGTGGACAAGGCGGTTATTTTGAACTAAACACAATGTTGCCCTTTGCAGCTCACAATCTTTTGCAGGCAGTTTCACTTTTATCTTCATCGGTTGAAGTTTTTGCAACAAAGTGTATTGATGGTCTTGAGGCCACCAATAAAGGTCCGGAGTTATTGATGTCAGGATTGATGCTGGCTACTACTTTAGCACCAGTAATTGGCTATGAAAAGGCAGCTAAAATTGCAAAAGAAGCTCATAAGTCTGGCCAAACAGTTCTAGAAACTTCACTAGAGTTAACTGATCTATCTGAAGAGGAGCTTATTGAAATATTAAATCCCGAAAAAATGGTTAAACCTAGCGACTAAATCCTTTCACTAACCAGAGATTCTACGACACTGGGATCAGCCAATGTAGAGATATCACCTAGATTGTCCACATTATCAGAAGCTATGTTTCTCAGAATTCTCCTCATTATCTTACCGGAGCGAGTTTTTGGTAACCCCTCAGTAAATTGTATTTTTTCAGGGGTAGCGTGTGGACCTATGTCTGCCCTTACTATTTTAGCAATTTCAGATTTAGTTTTTTCAGTTATTTTCCTGCCAGTTCTAAGAGTTACAAATGCATAGATTGAGTTTCCTTTTATTTCATGGGGATAACCAACAACTGCAGCCTCAGCTACATCAGGATGTCTTCCTATTGAGCCTTCAATTTCAGCAGTACCTAAATTATGTCCTGATACGATTATAACATCGTCTACTCTTCCAGTTATCCAATAATATCCTTTTTCATCTCTTTTACATCCATCTCCAGAAAAGTATTTACCAGGGAAACGCGAAAAATAGGTATCAAAAAATCTTTGATGATCTCCATAAACAGTTCTCATTATGCTTGGCCATGGCCTTTCCATTACCAGATTTCCTTCAACGTTGTTTCCTTCTAAAACGTTCCCTTCATCGTCTACTAGTTGCGGTAAAATTCCAAAAAATGGTCTAGTTGCAGATCCAGGTTCAGTTTCAGTAACTCCAGGCAATGGTGTAATCATTATTCCACCAGTTTCAGTTTGCCACCAAGTATCAACAATAGGGCATCTCTCGTTACCAATAACGGAATGGTACCACATCCATTCAGGTTCTTTAATTGGCTCTCCGACGGTCCCCAGTAATCTTAAACTTTCAAGATTGTATTTTTTCGGCCAATTGTCACCTTCTTTCATTAAAGCTCTTAATGCGGTAGGTGCAGTATAGAAGATATTCACTTTATGTTTTTCAATAATTTCCCAAAATCTTCCATAATCGGGATAATTTGGTACCCCTTCAAACATCATTGTTACAGCGCGATTTGTCATAGGTCCATACACAATATATGAATGGCCTGTAATCCATCCAATATCAGCAGTACACCAATAAATTTCTCCTGGTTTATAGTCGAAAATATAATGATGAGTCGTAGAAGTATAAACCATATATCCACCAGTAGTGTGCATTACGCCTTTTGGTTTTCCCGTGGAACCACTAGTGTACAGAATGAATAAAGGATCTTCCGCGTCCATTATTTCAGGTTCACATAAACTATCAGCTGATTCCATAGCCTCATGCCACCAAACATCCCTCCCTCGTATCATTTCAGTAGGACTTCCAGTTCTTCTAACAACAAGAACTTTCTCAATGGATGGCGTATTTTTGAGAGCTTCATCAGCATTCTTCTTCATTGGAATATCAGTCTTTGTGCCTCTAACT
>JAYYHK010000111.1:0-8132 GCA_036148495.1 Thermoplasmatota archaeon
GAAGCTGAACCCGTTGTAGCAGCTGTTGAAGCTGAACCCGTTGTAGCAGCTGTTGAAGCTGAACCCGTTGTAGCAGCTGTTGAAGCTGAACCCGTTGTAGCAGCTGTTGAAGCTGAACCCGTTATAGCAGCTGTTGAAGCTGAACCCGTTATAGCAGCTGTTGAAGCTGAACCTGTTGTAGAAGAAAATGTCAATAACAATGATGCGTTCAAAAGACCAGCTAAAAAAATCGAAACTGTAATAGATCTTTCCAAACCTGAAATTCAAGACGCTGAAATGATTGATGACGAAAATTAATGATTCTTGAGTCTAAAAGAATAAGATTAAGATTTTTCGACAAATATGATAAAAACGATTTAATTATCTTACTGAATGACGAAGACGTAAGCAAATGGATGGACAATATTCCATATCCATATTTAGAAAAGCACGCTGATTGGTGGATTGAGATTGGATCAAAAAAAAAGTACCAGTTTGCAATAACAAAAAAGAAATCAAAAATTCTAATTGGATCCTTAAAGATTACTCTAAATGGAGAAATAGGCTGCTGGATAGGAAAGGATTATTGGAATAAAGGCTATGCTACAGAGGCTGTGGAGCTTATCAAAATATTTGGCTTTGAAAATTTAAATTTGAATAAGCTGTGGGCTGCTACGCACGAAGAAAACATTGCACCTATAAATGTGTTAAATATAACTGGCTTTTCTAGGGTTGAAAATAAGCCCTACTATGTAGAAGGCGTAGGTGACACAAGAGTAAGACCTCATTTTGAGTTACTAAATAGGCCTTAAATCAACCCCTCCCGTAAAATGCCTGTGGCCCTGTGGGGTAGTTTGGCATCCTTGTGGCTTTGGGAGCCATAGACCCCGGTTCAAATCCGGGCGGGGCCACCACCTTATCAATAGGCTGACTTCGTAGTTGTTATAATTACAGATGCTATCTTGTACGGATCGCCGTTGGAAGAAGGTCTACGATCTTCTAATCGTCCTTTCCACCCATCGTCCACTGTACCGACTGGAATTCTGATTGAAGCCCCTCTATCTGAGACTCCATACGAAAACTCGTGAATAGACTGAGTTTCATGCAGACCTGTAAGCCTTTGCTCATTATGTGCTCCGTAAACATCCATGTGTTTTTTAATATTTTTACCGAAAGCTTCACATACCTTATTGAAAACTTTTTCGTCTCCGCACTTTCTAAGAGTACTGTCTGAGAAATTTGCATGCATACCTGAACCGTTCCAGTCTGTAGCTCCTAGTGGCTTAGGATGCCACTCGATTGAAAGTCCGTATTTTTCTGCGTTCCTTTCAGCCAAGTAGCGAGAAACCCAAATTTGATCGCCTGCATTTTTAGCACCTTTAGAGAATATTTGATATTCCCATTGACCTACTGCAACTTCTGCATTAATTCCTTCGACATTTAAGCCAGCATCTAGACATTGATCCAAGTGTTCCTCTATGATGTCTCTACCAAACGCATTTTTAGCTCCCACAGAGCAATAAAATTGCCCTTGAGGAGTTTGATCTCTTGGAAACCCATAGGGAAGATTTGTTTCAGGATCCCATAAGAAATATTCCTGCTCAAAACCAAACCAGAAGTCATTGTCATCATCATCAATAGTTGCTCTTGCATTAGTAGCGTGCGGTGTACCATCTGCATTGTACACTTCATTCATTACTAAATACGCATTTTTTCTATCAGGATCTGGAAAAATAGCAACTGGTTTCAAAACACAATCTGAATCATTTCCCTCTGCCTGTCTAGTAGAGCTTCCGTCAAAAGACCAATCTGGACAATCTTTAAGCTTTCCAGAAAATTTTCTGCGGATAAGAGTCTTACTACGAAGGCTCTGTGTTGGCTCAAAACCATCTAACCATATATATTCTAATTTTGATATATCACTCATAATTTTGTATGACAAACATACTATATAAAAAAACCGGATAAATTAGTTTAAAGTATCAAAAATAATTTTTTAAATAGTACTATACATACTAATTTATATATAGGCTGAACATTTGTTCAGAATATGGTATTGAACGAAATTGATTCTGAACTTTTGGTACAATTAAGTAAAAATGGTAAGGCCTCCCAAAGAGCGCTTGCTAAGGAGACTGGAGCTGCTCTTGGTACTGTGAATGCCCACGTTAAACAACTTGAAAACAGAAAGATAATTAAAGGATATTTTGCAAACATTGATCCTGAAAAAGTTGGATTTAAATTGACTGCGATTATCAATTTAAGAATAAAAAAAGGAACACTAATTGATGTACAGGCATCTATAGCCAAACATTCTCGGGTATTTGGCGTCTATGATGTCACAGGAGAATGGGACTCTTTAATTTTAGCTAGATTTAAAGATAGAGAGGAAATGGATAAGTTCATCAAAACTACCCTCTCTCAAAAACATATAGAACGAACAAGCACATCGCTAGTTCTAAATACAGTTAAAGAAGAACCAAGAGTAATGCTGTAAACTTCAATTAAAAAATTCATTGACTGACTCAATCTGATTTATTGTTAATCCTCTTTGTAATTGGCCATCCCACCTTTTGGTTAAGATACCATCCTCAAAAATCGCCATTGTTGGAACTACATTAATTTTGAAATCATCCCACAGTCTGGATTCCACATCTGTTATATCTGCTATGAAAACATCGGAAACTTTAGAATACTCTGCCCAATTATTAAAAAAAGAAACACAATAAGGACACCAATCAGCAGAAAAAATTACCACAGACTTACCTTTATGTTCTGTAAATTTATTAAAGTCAAAATCAACCTGACTAATCCGTGGAATTGACTTTACTTCTTTTCCCATATCATTAAAGTTTCTCTGTCTATTCTTTTGCTGATTGAATCTTTTGGCATTTCCTCTGAAACTAATTTCCAGTGCAAACCAAATAAATCGTGTAATTCAGACTTTGTTACTCCCCAAGGAGGGCCACCCTCATCTAATTCTTTGTCGAGAGGTAAAAATAGTCCCAGTAATTTTCCACTAGGTTTCAACAATTGCCAAACTACTCTGTCATACTCAAAACGGCGCAACGGACTAATTGCGCAAAAACAAGTATACTCCATAACATAATCAAAGGAATAGTGAAGATTACTAGGAAGATTGAATATGTCATCTTGAACCAGATGTAAGTTTACGTTAGCTTTTTCTGCATTCAATTTTGTTGCTGATATAGCGTTATCAGTAAAATCAATAGCTGTGACATCAAAACCACACTTCGCAAATGTAACTGCATCATAGCCTCTTCCACAACCTATAACGCAAATTCGGCCTTTTGGAAGATCAGAAGCAAGCCTTTGGAATACTGGAGTAGGACCTCCCAAGTCCCAACCGTCCATTTCAGATTCGTAGCAAGCCTCCCAAAATTCAGGCGTGTTTACTGGATCATCCATGAATATGTACTAGAAATGCCGTTAAAAAACGAGAGTAGACTTTTTGAGACCACCTTTATTGTTATTGCATGACAAAAGTCTTGATGCAAACTAGCGCTGGTGACATTACAATTGAACTTTACGATGATAAAGCCCCAAAAACCGTTGAAAATTTCTTAAAACTAGTAGATAAAAGATTCTACAATGGATTACATTTTCACAGAGTTATCAAAGACTTCATGTTACAAGGAGGATGTCCTAACTCTAAAGATCCAAACAATCCAAAAGCTGGAACTGGCGGTCCAGGATACCAAATTAATTGTGAGTTTCACCCAGAACTAAAACACGATAGACCTGGATTATTATCTATGGCAAACGCAGGTCCAAATACAGGTGGGTCTCAATTCTTCTTAACAACTGTGCCTACCCCATGGCTTGACGGTGCCCACGCTATTTTTGGCGAAGTTACTGAGGGAATGAACACCGTAAAAAATATTGAAAGTTGCAAGACTGGGCATATGGATAGGCCAAACAAACCTCAGCAAATCATTTCAGTCAGCAGAATATAGATTTAATGCACGTAGTTTAAAAAAAACCTAAACTTGGGATTATTTAAAAATAAAGGAAATTCGAGATGGCTGTTTATGACAATCCCATAACTACTTTACAGTTTATGAGGAGAAACAATATTCATTTACCAATTTTTTGGTAATCAATCATCAGATATAGATAAATTGCTATCGACAAACGGTCGATCAATATCTAGCTGAACTATATACAAACCTGAGGTTATACACGAGAGATATACGTAACCATTATAATACTCAGCAGTCCACAAAAATGGCACCCAACCAAAATCGTAATAATCGGACGACAAAGGTTGGCCGTCAGCACCATGAGGAAGGTAATAAGCAACAGTAGCATCAGTATATGTATTATCTAAATGACCGTTCCCTACCATCAAAGTTTCAATGTCTAAAACCCATAATCCAGAATGATAATTTCCCATGTAAACTCGACCATCCCAATTGCCACCCAAAGAAGTATCGACTCCACTAGATGTATCAAACCAAACCGTATCTACATTATGTGGTGAAAATAATAGCCATTCTTCACCCCCTGGAATATAGTGGTCTTCTCCAAAAGGTATCTCCCATGAGCTGAGAAGTTTAGGCTCAAACATAAATGAGTTACCAGAAATCGAATAATCTGTAGTATCAAGAAGATAAGATAAGCCTGTTCCAACAGTCGTTTCTAAAACTTCAGTTGCTAAAAATGTCATATGCACCAATTCATCTCCCATACCAAGATGACTTGCATCAACCATTACAGGAAATGGCTCTGCATAATGAATGTAACTAGAGCGACCGCCATTAACTGTGCTTGAGTTATCAGCCCAGCTGGCATCAGGCTGTCCATCGTTGTTTAAATCTGCAAAGTCCATCCACCGGCCCACCTCAGGAGCTCGCCAATTACATGTTGATGCTACATGAGTATAACAAGCTGTGGCGTATGCAACGTAATTTTCATCTTCAGGATGGGGGAGATCTGTAACATCAAAAATTCTAAGACCAGCTTCCCAATATGCTCCGTAAACAAAAGTTCTGTCAAATCTTGGATCTGAGGCATCTGTACCAGGCCATTTTTGAACCGTCATATCATGAATGTATATCCAACCGCCTTCAGTTGTTTCCCAGGATACTTCGGCCTCTCCTACCTTAAAAATTCTAGGTAAATCTCCGTAAGCTTCAAAATTAAGATGAGCTATTGTAATTCCTCCGCAGGCATCCCCCGATCCTGGAACGCACTCATTGTCGCTTGCATCATAATCAGGATTTGCAACAAAAATATACCATTCATTTCTAATCATGTAAGTGTAAAGATTATGAGGGCCAGTAGGATGGTCAGAGTCATACCATGAATCCAACCATTGAGGATCGGTCTTATCAGTTACATCGACTAAATTAACAGAAACCTGAGCTGGATCATCCCACTCACCAACATTAGGATCTGATTGTCCAGTATCAACAATTTGATTTTGACATACAATATACTCACGACCATTGTATTGCAAATATTTTACATCAAGAACTTGTGTGTAAGGATCGTTGTACCATGCCATAACTGTGGTATTAGTTGGATCAGTGACATCGATTATGTGAAATCCCTTCCAGCCAGCTTGGTAAGCATAAGTTTTGCCATCTGGAGATTTCGCAACCTGAACTTCAGCGTTACCTGGCTTGGTTAACTGATTAAAGCTCATAAACTCGACATTATCAGTAAACAATTGATGCTGTGATCCGTTTCTATGATCATGGCCATCCCCCTGAAGTAAAGGATCTTCCAGATAATTTGAATTTTCTAGGCTTTCATTTAAGGTATCTGCTGGAAATGCAAGATATGCTCCGACGCTGATCAAACTCACTGTAATCAGTAATGCTAGGGTAACCTCTTGTCCATTCACGATGTAATAAGTATAAGCTTTTATTTATAGCTATTATCAGTATTAGTAATGAACATTCAGTTAGGTGTGAAATTGTTGCTAACAATGTTGTTGATATCTATCAACTCTGGGAATTCTGTAGCTCACGATGCGAACACCTTCACTGTCGTTATCAAAGCTGACCAAATAACTCCTTTGAATCCACATATAGTGGTTAATGACACTGTAATGTGGTTAAATGCAGACAATAGTTCAGAAAATGTAACACATGTAATTTACTTAGACTTTGATATGGATGGGGATTACTACGGTGAAGACGATTATAAATCAAATAATTTATCAAGAACGTGTGAATATGATAATAATGGAACGAAAATTGATGATGATTGCTACACGGCAGATACGTTCACATTCAACGAAACTACAACGGGAGTTAACTACACCAAATTAAATGGCACTTATCCATATTTAGATTTGTCATCAGACGGTAAAAAAATATTTGGAAATATATCTGTAAATCCAGATATGCAACACTTGAAAGCTGGATTCCAAGGGGATACTATTGAAGAATCTGTTGAAACTGATGATAAAGAAAAAAGACCTACTTTCTTACTAATCATTGCAGGTATTTCTGGTATAAGTGCAATCGGACTTGCCACCACAATTTTTCTGGGTAAAAAAGATGACGTCAAATAGTAACACAAGCATATTAAAATATTTATTTTTGTTTTCAATTTCACTAACGATATTGTCTTCAATTTACTACCTTAGTTTAAATGATGAAGAAAGTAAAACCGAGGATAATTCCTACTTAAAAAGTGAAATATGCTACTATGCATTAAATGGAATTGAAGCTGATCATCATTACCATTTACAATTAAACATAACGATTATTGACGAACAAATTGAAATCCCAATGAATGTGGGATTTGAGAGAGACTCCGAAGGAAATACAATATTTTTGCATCCAATTCATACCTACGATAACAGTGGAAGAATTCATGTTGAAACTACAAAAAATGCTACTGCTGAGTTAGGATTTTTCTTTGACATATGGGGTAAAGAGTTCTCTAAAAACCAAATTTTGAACTATACTTCAAACGAGGATTTCAATGTTAATATTTTTGTAAACGGCAACCAAGTTGATACATACGAAAGAACTGTTCTTGAACCATATTCTTTTATTGAAATATTCTACAACAAGAACGACTAAACTTTATTTTGCGGGTGCAACTTAATTAGTCATGGCATCTGTTATCGATGGATTAAAGCCCGAAATTGTATGGAAACATTTTGAAACATTAACTAAGATTCCTAGACCATCTAAACATGAAGATAAAATTTTAAAATATCTTAGAGAATTTGCGAGAGAAAGAAATTTGAATATACGTGAAGATGATACTGGAAACATTGTAATTCTAAGGCCTGGTAGTGGCGAAGGAAAAAATGCCTCTACAGTTATAATCCAAAGCCACGTTGATATGGTTTGTGAAAAAAACAGAGATTCAAATCATGATTTCATGAATGACCCCTTAAAATTATACATCGATGATGGATGGTTAAAGGCCAAAGGAACAACTTTGGGTGCAGACAATGGGATTGGAGTAGCTGCAACTATGGCATTACTGGACTTACCTTCCGACACTTCAGTACCACCACTGGAGTGCCTTTTTACTGTCGATGAAGAAACTGGATTAACGGGCGCGTTTGCCTTGAACGGTGAAATACTTAAGGGAAGAACTATGCTAAATCTTGATACTGAAGATTGGGGAGAAATTTGTATTGGCTGTGCCGGAGGTGGGGATTCTAAGATTAATTTGCCTATTGAGGAAATGTCAGCACCTTCTGATTATCTTTCATTCGAGCTATCTGTGGAAGGATTAAGAGGCGGGCATTCTGGTGTGGACATTCATGAAGAAAGAGGAAATGCTGTAGTTTTCATTTCTTCTATAATTAATAACGTATTAAACAATTCTAAGAGTCATCTAATTTCCATTGAAGGTGGTGATAAACATAACGCAATTCCTAGAGAAGCCTTTGCGACATTGTACATACATCCTGAATCAGTATCAGATGCTCAAAATTCTGTATCGAACAGAGCGAGAGCATTGAAGAAAGAATTTGGTTCAGTTGAGCCTAATATGAATGTAAAGTTCACAGGATCTGATGAATTGCCAGAAAAATGTCTCACTAAACAAAGTCAGACAGACCTTGTAGGACTGTTAAGAACTCTTCCTCATGGTGTCCTAAAATATTCGCACGATGTGGAAGGACTAGTAGAAACATCTAATAACTTAGCATC
>JAYYHK010000112.1:0-3904 GCA_036148495.1 Thermoplasmatota archaeon
ACAAAATCTTTGGGCTTAATTAATCCTAAAGCTGTGATTAAAGGGTCGATTTTAGGTTCCATTTTGACTAAAGCATCGTTCCTATCCTTAACGAATAGAACATATCTTGGGTAGTAAGAAAGTGGATTTCTGTACTTGACAAAAACAACTAAGGAAAATAAAAGGGCAACTCCTGTAAGAACAAGATATAACATCTCATCTTCTTCAAAATAATCATAGTAATCAATAACATTGACAATCACAAAAATTGAAATTAGCCCTAAGAAATTACTGCGAACAAAACTCAACAAAATATCTTTACTTAACGAATATCGAAGATATAACTGTAAATCACGAACTTTCATCCTCATCTTCCTCAGGCTGCATACCTTCTTTCAAGCCTTCGTCGAAAGCAGCTTTAGATTGGCCCATGCTTTTGGCAAGTTCTGGTAATTTTTTTGCTCCAAAAAGAAGTAAAACTACTCCGCCAATAATTATAGCCTCGGTGGTACCAATCATATTATTCAATCAATAGAGAGGTACATTAACCTTACGGGGGAATAAACAAAACCCCCTTCCGAATAAAGTATTGTGGAAAAAATTCCTGCTTACGATGAAATTTCGGCAAATTTGCGAAAGCGAGCATGGCTGTATCTGATATTAGCTGCAGCTGTTTTCATCTCGGCATTTAATTACTCAGAAAATTTAACCGAATGGCTAGGCGACAAACTATTGCCTAATGATGCTACTCTTGTTTACCTCTCTCCAGCTGAATTCTTAATTCTGAAAATGAGAATTGCAGCCTACGCAGCGCTGTCTGTTTCTTTCATTTTACTTATGATTGATTGCTGGACTACTATGAGGAAAAGAACTGACTTGCCAGAGATTGGATACTCTAAAATTATCGGAACATTGCTAATCTCCTTAACTCTTTTCTCAGCAGGTATCCTATATTCACTGGAACTAATGCTTCCTCTGGTCTTAGATTTCTTACAAACTGACGCTGCTGATGCAGGATTGGAAACTACATATCGATTAACATCTTTCTATCACTTTGTATTTTTGCTAACATTTGCACTTGGAGTTAGTTTCCAGTTACCTCTAATCATCATGCTATTACTCAGACTCGAATTAGCTACAACAGAACAATTATCCGAATTTAGAAGCCATTTGATTGTAACTTTTTTTGTACTGGCTGCATTGATTACACCTCCTGATGTAATATCTCAATTTTTACTTGCGGTACCGCTTATTGTTCTGTACGAACTTTCATTAATCCTAGGAAAAATATGGTAGTATGAGAATACAAAATATATTTCTGAGTGGACTCATAGGGGTTGCTTTTTTTTCAGGAGTGGCCGCTGCCGACGGAGGTGGACACAAAGAAATATTACCTGATGAAACCATAATCGGGATAAGTTTAGCCTGTACTTTGCTTACTTACTTTACTGTAGCAAAGATAAGTGGCTTTAGTTTGGATAATGTGGAGAAAATAACTGCTGCGTTAATCATGTTTACTATTGTAGTTCACGCCATACTTGGAATAGATGATCTAAAATTGTTGGCTGGAGCTGCAGGGTACCTCGCATTTGGGGTTGCATTTTATGTTATGGAAATACCATTTGTTGAAAAAAACCGAACTATCTTTTCATATTTGTTAATAATCTACACGCTAGCTATAGTGGTATTCTACCTGTATTTACATCCAGACTTGACAAAAAATGGAAGCTATGATTCAGTAGGAATTCTTACTAAAATATCTGAAATTGGAATTATCGTTTTAACAGCAAAAAAATTAAGTTGAATGGAAATTGGAATACACACTTTCGCATCAGCGAATTTTAAGGATGAGAAAGGAAAACAAATTCCAAACAATCAAGCCATAAATGAGCTTCTAGATAGAATAGAATACGCAGACAAAGTTGGTATTGATGAAGTAGGTATAGGTGAACACCACAGAAAGGAATATTTGGATTCTGCAGCTCACATAACACTCGCTGCAGCTGCTGCAAGAACTAAAAATATCAAATTAACAAGTTCAGTTACTGTACTAAGCGCTGCAGATCCCGTTAGAGTCTTTCAGAATTTTGCTACTCTTGACCTTGTCTCTAATGGAAGGGCTGAAATCGTGGCTGGAAGAGGTTCTTTCACGGAGGCATATCCCTTATTTGGATTAAAAATGGAAGACTACAATGATCTTTATGCTGAAAAACTTGAATTATTATTGAGAATCCGGGACAACGAAGTAGTTAATTGGTCTGGAAGATTCAGGCCTGATTTGGTTAATCAAGCAATTTATCCTAGACCTATTCAAGATCCGCTTCCAATATGGGTTGGTGTAGGAGGGACTCCTCAATCATTCATTAGAGCAGGCATTCTAGGATTACCATTAATGATTGCGATTATTGGTGGCGAAACACACCGATTTGCTCCTTTGGTTGAACTTTACAAAAATGCAGGAATTAAAGCTGGCCATGATCCTAAAAAATTGAAAGTAGGAATTCATGCCCTTGGATATGTTGCTGAAACTAAAGAAAAAGCTGTTGAAGAATTTTATCCTGGCTATGCTGCCTCATTTACTAAAATAGGAAGAGAAAGGGGGTGGCCTCCTGTCACTAGAGATCACTTTGAATCTCAGATAGGACCAACTGGAGCATTGGTAATTGGTGATGTAGAGGAAGTTGCCGAAAAAGTTCTCAGACACAGCGAAGCACTTGGCGGGCTTTCAAGATTTAGTTTTCAACTTGATGTAGCTGGATTAACACATGAACAGCTAATGAATGCCATTGACTTATTAGGAAGCAAAGTAGCTCCTATTGTTAGAGGAAACTAACGAAGACGCCTAGAAACTAAAATAATTAGAGCGAGAGCCGGTATAAACAAAAAACCACTTAGAGAACTTGAAGATGACATGTCGTCTTGCTCAGAACCCACGGAGCTTGTAGAGTTGGTATCTGTGGAGTTCAATTCATCGTAAGGATTAACTGTAATTGTTCCAACCATTTCTAATAATTCGTGAGGCTCGCAGATATAGTTGTAAGTATCATTTGTTCCTTTATCAAAAGTAAAGGAATAATCTACTTCTTTTTGCGGATCTCCGGAATTGAAAATACCGTTAATTGCAACTGCGTTGTGATCTAAAAATTCACCACTCCAGAAAAATCTAACCGTTTGCCCCTCGTTTATTGTAACTTCATTTGGTGAAAATTTAAGATTAGTACTATCGACCGTAATGACTACTACGTCGTCACTAAGTTCAGCGGAAACATCTACTGATGAAAATTGAAAACTGAGAAGACAAAATGCCATGATCACAGTTAATAGAAATTTGTCTTCTAATGCTTTGCTCATATTGATGCCTCGATTGTTTGCATATAAAGCTTCATTACTAGTGCCAACTTTTTACTGCTAGTGTCTAAAATTTATTTTAGTTGGTCTTTTAAAGTTTTATCGTCGGTAACTGGCTCTTTACATGAATAATTTTTGCAAATATAGGCAGTAGATTTACCCTCTAGTGGCCCTTTGTCTTTTAGAAGAGGTATATCTAACCCAGATGATGTTTCACCTATTATCTTACAAGGTAAATATTTATCTCGAATAACTTTCAACAATGAATTATCTCCATCGGCAGTTGACAGGGCAATTTCGTGAGGGCCCTCTGAAAGATATCTGTTGACAAAAATAGCTGTAGAATGTGCATGTGGATATTTGTTGATGTAGACACCAGCTTTCTCCATGGATGCTTCGACTATTTCTCTGTAATTCTCATTTCCATAGTAATAATGAAGCCTTATGAGTAACAAACTACTGGTGAAATTGTAAGAAGGTGTAGCATTATCCATGCTATTCACACTGTTAATTACCATATTCTTCGAAAGTGATTGTTTGAAATATCCGTCGGAAAAAAACTTGTCTACTAAAATAT
>JAYYHK010000113.1:0-4877 GCA_036148495.1 Thermoplasmatota archaeon
ATGGCGCGGGGAGGGGGATTTGAACCCCCGTGGGATAAATCCCATTGGATTAGCAATCCAACGCAATGGCCAGACTATGCGACCCCCGCTAGAACGTTCTGACTAACAGGGCATATAAGGTACTTACGTTGAATAATTAAGTATAGCGAGCGTCTAATCTATGTTAACGATAAAATGACGGAGCTTCAGATTATTACCTCAAATAACGGAAAATTAAGAGAATTCAAAGAAATATTTGGTGATTCAAAATATGTCCCTGTTCAGAACAATATTGACTATCCTGAAATTCAAGCATCTAGTTTAGAAGAGGTAGTAGATTTTGGATTAGACTGGCTTCAAAAGACAACTAAACCTCCATTTGTAATTGATGATTCAGGGGTTTTCATAGATTTTTTTAATGGTTTTCCGGGAGTATATACTAGATACATTTATGATACAATAGGTCTCAAAGGTGTTCTGAGGCAAATGGAAGATGTTGAAGATAGAAAATGTACTTTTAGATGCGTATTAGGTTTACTCACAGAATCAGGAGAAAAGCAAAAATTCGTAGGAGAATGCAGCGGAACTTTGATTAAAGAACTAAGAGGGAAAGGTGGTTTTGGTTACGATCCAATATTTATTCCGCATGGCTTTGAAAAGACGTTTGCAGAGCTTTCATCAGATGAAAAGAATAGTATTAGCCACAGAGGCAGAGCAATGAGAAAATTAATTGATTTCTTGCTGAAGTAGTAAATTATGGAATATTGTAAGCACTGTTCTAAGCCAATTTTATCAGGATTGGAGCATCAAATTTATTGTAGCAGCGAATGCTGGCGTGAATCCAAGTCAATTATTGAAAATGAGGAAGAGTCCGTAACAATTAAACCTGAATCGGCGTTATACGTATGGTCTTCGATATTTTCTATGTTTATAGGTCTTTTTTTATTTTTGATGTTAACAGCAACAATTGTTAGCAGTGAAGAAGTATTTCTTCCAGCATTTACAATATCGGCAGGTTTTTTAGTCTTAACAGTTCTTCAAAATGTACTTCCTAAGGAAGAATTTAAGCAATTACTATCATTTGATAATAACGTCAACACTTGGAAGCTAATTGGCTGGGTAATACTACTAGATTTATTTGTTATACTACCACTACATGCAGCTTTCACTCTTTTGGTATTTCCAGATGCTGAACAACAAGAGGTAATTAATTTATTCAAAGAGTCTTCAGGTTTTTCACTAATTATTTTAGCATTAACCGTCTCAGTTTTTACACCGTTTGCTGAGGAATTTTTGTTCAGAGGTTTTATTCTTACTATGTTGCTTAAACGTTACAGTGCAATTACTTCAATATTAATTTCTTCATTTATTTTTTCTATAGTTCATGAGCCTATTGCTATGGGATTGGCTTTTGGAGGTGGATGTCTATACGGTTGGATCAGAGTAAAAACTGGAAGTATTTATCCAAGTATTATAGCTCATGCTATCTGGAATGGATTAATTACTATGATAGTTATTTTTGCATAATCTATTATAACAGCATGAAATTCATATAATTGTGAAGCACGTCTTAGTATGCGTGGCATGGCCGTATGCCAACGGTCCCCTGCATTTGGGGCATATGGCAGGTTGTTATTTGCCACCAGACATATTTGCAAGATACCATCGTCTTAAAGGCAATAAAGTTTTGATGGTTAGTGGAAGCGATATGCATGGTACACCTATTACAGTTACAGCACAACAAGAAGGTAAGACTCCAGAACAAGTAGCAATGGAGTACCACAAGCTTAACAGTGATTCGATCGAAAGAATGGGTATTTCTTTTGATTTGTTCAGTCACACTCATACAGAGGAGCATGCTGAAGTTGCTCTATCAATATTAAAAAAATTAGATGAGAATGGCTACATTGAGCCAAGGATTTCAGAAGAGCCTTATGATCCCATTGCAAATCAATTTTTGCCTGATAGATATGTAGAAGGAACCTGCCCTCACTGTAATTATGAGTCAGCTAGAGGCGATCAGTGTGATGATTGTGGAAAAACTTTAGACTCCAAAGAGTTGATTAATCCACGTTCCAAGTTAAATCCAGATGCGAAGATTGAGTTTAGAGAAACAGAGCATTTATTCTTCAAACTATCTGAATTTAGAGACGTATTGTTAGACTGGTTATCAGAAGGTAAGGAGCACTGGCGTTCTTCCGTAATTAATTTTACAAGAAATTGGCTTAAAGAAGGATTGATTGATAGGGCAGTCACTAGGGATTTAGATTGGGGTATTGAAATACCAAGAGAAGGTTATGAAGATAAGAGAATGTATGTTTGGTTTGAAGCAGTTATGGGTTATTATTCAGCATCTGTTCATTGGGCAAAAAATCAAGGTAAGCCCGAGGAATGGAAGAAGTGGTGGGAAAATGAAAATTCAGAGCATTACTACTTCATGGCCAAGGATAACATACCTTTCCACACCATAATTTGGCCAGCTATGTTATCAGGCTGTGGATACAAACTACCATATGATGTTCCAGCTAATGAATATTTATTGTTAGATTCTTCTCAATTTTCAAAATCTCGAAGGCATGCTATATGGATCCCTGACTATTTGGATAGGTATGATCCAGAATTACTCCGCTTTTATCTTGCTTCAATTATGCCAGAACAAAAGGATGCTAATTTCACTTGGGAAGATTACGTTACCAGGATTAACACAGAATTAATTGGAAATTATGGCAACCTAATGTACAGAGTAATGTCATTTGCAAATAAAAATTTTCCAGAAGGTTTGTCATCACAAAATCCAGTCAACCCTGAATTAAATGAAAAAACTAAGAAAGCATTTGATAAAGTTTCTGAAGCTTTAGAAGCTTGTAAATTTAAGAAAGCTTTACAAGCTATAATGGAATTGTCTCAGGCAGGAAATATTGCGTTGAACGATGCAGCTCCATGGAAACAAGTGAAAGCAGACAGAGAAGCTTGCGAGACTACATTAGTTCAATTCCTAAATTTTTCAAGTAGTTTATCAGTACTAATGTCGCCGTTTTTGCCAGAGTCTTCCCAAAAAGCATGGAATTATTTGGGTAAAGATTCTAAAATTGAAGATTTAGGTTGGAATTCAGCACTTGATTATCAAGAAAGTTTTGAATTAAAACAACCACTTCCTTTGTTTACAAAATTAAACATGGAAGAAATATTGGAGAAAGAAATGCCACCAGATGAAACAAACGAGCTAGCTAATGTCAAACCCGAAGTCACTTTTGACGATTTTAAGAAATTAGACATACGAATTGGAACTGTTGAGAAAGTTGAAGAACATCCTAATGCCGATAAGTTATGGCTTCTCGACGTTAATTTCGGAGGGCCAGTCAAAAGAATTGTAACTGGACTTAGAGGTATTTACGAAGATAAAGATTTATTGGGTAAAAAAATTGCAGTTTTGGTAAATTTAGCTCCTGCGAAATTTAGAGGAGAGCAGTCAAATGGCATGCTACTCGCAGCTGAGGGAGAAGGAGTAGTTAGCTTACTAGAACCAGATAAAGATATTGAAGACGGCAGCGAAGTCCATTAAATTTTTTAAATGAAAATAGGGGTAGTTGGAGCAGGAATATCAGGCTTAGCTATTTCATTAGCTGCAGAAAAAGCAGGACATGAAGTAGTCATTTTTGAATCTGAGAGTGATGTTGGTGGTAGAATGTCTTCTATACGTTTCGGTGCCTACATAATTGACATTGGTTTTCATGTTTTGCATACGGCATATCCATCATTACACAGATGGATTGACTTTAGCAAACTCGAATTTAAGGAAATGGAAAAATGTACTGAGAGTATTGACCCTGATACAGGAACAAGACAATTGTTTGCAGATGCAATAAGTATGCCTCTCAAGCTTTTCCCAACATTGAAAGCAACTGGTTTACGAGATGGTATTAGACTTTTAAGATGGAGGTTAGATTCAAATAGAAGAGATATAGAACAACCTCTCGACTTTAAGTCAAAAAACATCATGGACGGATTTAAAGAAAGAGGTTTCTCAGATAATCTTGTTCAGAATATTCTTCGTCCATTATTTACAGGAATAACTCTTGATCCCGATTTGGAAGAACGTATGAGTTTTGCTTCATTTACTTGGTCTGCAATGAGTTTGGGTTCAATGATTATGCTAAAGGGCGGCATTCAGGCCGTACCTAATCAACTGGCCAACAAGTTAACTAGTACACAAATACGATTTAATTCTAAAGTTGATGAAGTATCCTCAACGACTATTACTTGTAAAGAGCAAACTGAGGAATTCGATAAAGTAGTTCTAGCTACTCCGCAAAACGTTAGCTTTAATCTCCTTGGTCGCGAGCCTTTGAAAAAGGTAAAGAAAACTGCTACAATTGTGTTCAATACTTATAAGAATCCATTGTCTAAGAATAGATTATTAATTAATGAAAAATACGGTTTGAATGGAAACAAAATTCTCCACGCCCATACACATCCCTATCATCCACAGTTAGTAATTGCTACAGTAGTAGGAGAAGATGCAGATTCATTAAAAGAGAATCAAGACGATATTTTATTTGAGTTCGAGACTTGGTTTGGCAAAGAAGTTAGAGATTGGGAGTTTGTGACAGTAACTAAAGTTGATAATGCACTGCCTTTGATAGATATTGATCATATCGGTAGAACCAGGGAACCAATCTCCGAGAAAGGAATTGTGCTTGCAGGAGATTTTACTACTCATCCTTCAGTCCAAGGAGCTTTATTTTCAGCTGAAAGAGTAATTGATCATCTTAATATCCCAATTCCTGACAAAACAATAAATGCAACCTCTTCTCAAACGTAATTAGGGCCTGTAGCCTAGCCTGGAAGGGCGTCTGGCTTCTAACCAGAAGATCCAGGGTTCGAATCCCTGCAGGCCC
>JAYYHK010000114.1:0-3320 GCA_036148495.1 Thermoplasmatota archaeon
AGTAGCAGCAGAGCCAGTGGTAGCTCAACCAGTAGCAGCAGAGCCAGTGGTAGCTCAACCAGTAGCAGCAGAGCCAGTGGTAGCTCAACCAGTAGCAGCAGAGCCAGTGGTAGCTCAACCAGTAGCCGCGGAGCCAGTGGTAGCTCAACCAGTAGCCGTAGAGCCAGTGGTAGGTCAACCAGTAGCAGGAGAGCCAGTAGTTGCCGAAGCAGTAGTAGTCAAAGACCCAGAGCATAAGTCCTAAATAACTTTTAAATACAGGTACTAAACTAAAGGTTTACAACTAAAGGTTGTTTACTGGAGTAATATGAACAGGAAGCGAAAAGATGACTGGTTTAGCGGAGATGACTGGAATATAGATGATATATTCAATAATTTAGATGGCGAATTTCAAAGAATTCGTAAGCAAATGGACAATTTTATGAAAAATTCTTTTGAAGGCAACATTTCAGAGAATAACAAAAGAAATCCGTTTGTGTTTGGTTTTTCAGTCAAAACAGGTCCAGACGGTTTTCCAATTTTTGAGGAGTTTGGTAACACTCGTATGAATCCCTTCGGCAAGAAGGGTGAAAAACCTACAGTAGATACTAGAAGAGAGCCTCTAACAGATATAAATGAAACAGAGGATCAAATTGCCATAACGGTCGAACTTCCTGGCGTCAACAAGGAAGACATAGACATAAATGTCATGGAAGATAAAGTTGAAGTTAATGTTAAGACTGAATCGCGAAAATATTTCAAAAGTATTGATTTGAAGTCTTTAGTGAAAACAGAGTCTTCTAAAGCTACTTATACCAATGGAATTTTGGACTTGGTTCTGCAGAAAAAGGAATCAGACAAGCCTAAAGGTACTAAAGTTAAGGTCGACTGATAGCATAGGAGGGAGGGGGCCCGCTATGACAAATCAATTTCAGAAATTATCTTGGCAACACTTGGAGGGACATTCATTTCCCAACCATCACCGTCCTTCATCGCCTGACGGATGGAAACCCCCTGCCAGACCTCGCGGTTGATTAATTCAGGAACGAACACGGGATAGCCTGCAGTTTCAAATAATTTTTTAACTAGGGAGTTGCCACTATAAACACTATGAAATTTAGGAACAATTTTTTCTAGATGCTTAACATATAGCTCATTATTATTAATATCAGGTATTTCAAAAATCTCGTATTCGCACTTATATCTAGACAACACAGATTCTATCATCTGAGTTCTTTCGAGTGCATTGTATGGATTTTCTTTAGTTCTCTTTTTATCTGACGAGCCTATACATACTATTATTTCTTCTTTTTTTTCAATGACACATTCAAATAAAGATAAGTGTCCCATGTGCAAAGGTTGAAACCTTCCTAAAATTAATCCTCTTTTCATTTAGCTTCTATGATTTCCTGGTTCCCCATCCATTTTCTCAATACTTCAGGAATAATTACATCACCATTATCTGTCTGGTTATTCTCAATAATTGCGGCCAATGCCCTTGTAGTTGCAACTGCAGTAGAGTTGAGCGTGTGAGGAAAATCTGTACCCTCTTGAGTTCTGTATCGCATGTTTAACCTAACGGATTGATAGGATTTACAATTACTTGCACTAACTACCTCCTTCCATTTTTTTGAGGAAGGCATCCAAGCTTCAATATCAAATTTTCTCGCGGCCACAGTACCAATGTCTCCAGTACAAATGTCAATTACTCTAAACGGAATTTCCAATTTTTTGAAAATATGTGTTGCGTTTTTTAATATTTCGTTATGCATTTCCTTTGAATCTTCAGGTTTACAAATTATAACTTGTTCAACTTTTGAGAATTGATGAACTCTCCATATACCTCTATCACTAATTCCGTGAGCTCCAACCTCTCTTCTGAAATTTGTGGAAATTCCTGCAAATTTTAAAGGTCCATCCTTAAGCTCAATTATCTCATTTTTGAATCTTGCAGTAATAGGATGCTCAGATGTAGCAATTAAGTAAAGGTCATGGTCCTCTATTTTGTACATAACTTCTTCAAAATCAGTCAAGTCTACTACGCCTTCATAAGCCTCGCGATTCATCAAAAAAGGAGGTGTGGTTAGACTGTATCCATTTTCGCATAGTGTTTCAATAGCAAAATTGATAAGTGCAAGTTCAAGTCTTGCCAAATCACCAGTAAGAAAGTAAAATCTTCTACCAGATATTTTTGAGGCTCTCTTTAGATCAGCTCCGTTTATTTTTTCCAAAATGTCCTGATGTGAAAACCAATTATCTTTTTCTATTTTTTTTCCATGTAGTTCTTTTTCTACGTTATCTTCTTCATCTTTCCCAACGGGAACTTCAGACTCCAATATATTTGGAACAATCATTCTCTTAGAATCTCTTAATTTTAGTGTTTCTTCAGTTTCTTTTTCGTTTTCGAGTAATTCCTTTTTTAGGTCTGACATCTTGCTTAAGATATTCGAAAAATCATCACCTTTCTTTTTAGCATCGCTAATTTCTTTGGAAATTGAATTTCTTTTTGCCCTCAAATTATTGCCTTTATCTATTAGTTTTCTCCATTTGTTGTCTAAATCAATAACGGCCTTGGCTATTTCTTTGGGCATGTTACGTTTTTCTAAATCCTCGAAGATCAACTGAGGCGATTCTCTGAAGACTTTCATCTCTAGCATTATTACTTCATTGAAGTAAGGTCTTTATCACCTTACCTCCATGGTTGAAAGTGTATATTTTACGCGGAGCATCTGAAGTTGTGACAGCCAAGCCTACTCTGAAACCCCTTTCAGGAGAGGCAATGGGTATAGTTGATAGACGAGCGAATACAGATGTTTTGATTGAAGGCGATAAAATAGTAAAAGTGTCTAAAAATATTGAAGCTCCTGGTGCAGAAATAATAGATGTCACTGGTAAGGTAATTGTTCCTGGATTCGTGGACCCACATACTCATCTAGTCTGGGCAGGTTCAAGAGAGCACGAGCTTGAATGGAAATTAGAAGGAAAAACATATCAAGACATATTGGCGAATGGAGGCGGAATTCTTCGTACAGTTAAAGAAACCCGTTCAGTCGATGAAGAAGAACTCCAGAGTCAAACTTTAAAGAGATTTAAAAAAGCCATGAGCCATGGTACAACAACTATAGAAATTAAATCAGGATATGGTTTAGAGGAAGAAACAGAGTTAAAACAACTAAGAGTTGCTAATTGGCTTAAATCTTTCAATTTAGCAGACATAGTAGTAACATTTATGGGAGCTCATGCTTTTCCTGAAGATTTAAACAAATATGAATATGTTGAGGAAGTAATACGTATGCTTCCTTTGGTAAAAGATTTAGCAGAATACTGTGATGTTTTTTGTG
>JAYYHK010000115.1:0-2690 GCA_036148495.1 Thermoplasmatota archaeon
AAAGAAGTAAACACAGTTCCATCTTTCGGATTGTCATTACTAAGCATGTCAATTAGCGGTCTTTTGGCAGCAATTGGAATTGCTCTAAGGCAAAAAGAAGAATAAGGAATTATAAGACAAAGTGTAGGAAGAGGTGTAATATGCACCTCTTTTCTACAAATTAGAATACAATTAGCGTCAGCTTTGTTTATTGATTAAGCAGTCATACTGCAAATGTCCCAAATTCTCTGCAAAATACACAAGGTTCAGAGCTACCAGATGGTTCTCCACACGAGGGGCACGGAGTTAAATTCTCAGGTTTTAGCATATTCTCCCTTATTTTTTCCATTCCATTGACTAAAGAGTGCCTGGTTCCAGGTTGTTCTTTTTCAAGTTTCATTAGAATTTCCCTAAAGGTGTTTCTTTGAGCTCCACCAGCGTGTGGGCAATCACCATCGTGAAAATCCATGTCTTTCAGTATAGAATATAAATATACTTCCTGTTCAGGAAGTCTCCTTAGAGGTAACAGACGGGGAACAAATCCCCTTTGCACAAATTTATGTGGAGCCATCCTAGATAGTCTAGCGATATCTCCTCTTGCGTGATTCATTAGAACAGTCTGTGCAAAGTCGTCAAGATTATGGCCTAGAATAAGACAATCAATTTCGCTTTTGTTTGCCATTTGGTTTAGTGATCTTCTTCTTAGAATTCCGCAGGGAGAGCATGGCGATCCCTGAGGAGGTTTTTCTATTAATAGTTCGCCTAGTGACCTTCCTATTAATTCTTTGTAGGAAAAAATTTCAAGTTTTATGCTTAATTTTTTGCACTCGGATAAGGCACAGTCTAAGGATTCAGATCTGTAATTTTCTATTCCTTCGTCTACAGATAATCCTACTATCTCAATATTTCTATCTCCGACATAAGATTTTAGAATGTGCAAGGCTACGGTTGAATCTTTACCTCCGGAAAGTCCGATACCTATTTTTTTGATTTTAATGTTTGAATTCTTAATTAGAAGGTTGACTTGTTTTCGTAATTCTCTTTGGGCATTTCTTTCAAAAGACTTAAAAAAACAGGTTTTGCATAAAATTTCTCCAGAATATCGCCTACTTATTACTGGATTTTGATTACAACGTTTACAACCCATAATCAATTATAAGCTATACTTTATAATGATTCAATGGCACCGAAAGCATGACACAGTTCTGTCACTATTATTTCTTTTTAAAATACTTTATGACGCAATTTATGTGTCAAAAAGCATTAAGTTTATATACTAGCTTGATTAATGTGAGGCAACATGGCCCCACTAGGACCCTTAACTACTAATCGTTTGACTGTTCGTTTAGATCCAGAAAGGGCTGCAAGAATTGAGTATTGGGCTTCAGAAAATCCTTTACGAATTAAATCATATAATCAGTTAGTTCAAGAAGCTCTTGATGAGTACATAGACCGTAACACTCCTTCTCCGAATGAAAAGATTCTTAATGTTAAGATTCCCGAAAATACTAGTTCTAGATTACAAGCATTACAAGACCATGGGTTTGGTTCAACAGATCACATTGTCACCGAAGCAATTTCCAGCTATGCAATTACTAAATTGAAAGAACAAAAAGACTTTGAATTTTTAGATAGTGAAGCTAAAATGATGACAAATCGTCGCAAGATGGTTTTCTCAGATTATGGACGTGAATAAATATGATGGAAAGATTAGAAAGTTTTGATAGCAGTGACTTGATGGAATTTATTACAGCACCTCAGGTTAAGTTGGTTGGTACTGGCGGAGCAGGGAATAATATACTTAACAGGTTATTTAGTCGACGTGTCAAAGGTGTTGAAACAATAGCACTTAACACTGATGCAAATCACCTCAATCAGTGCAAAGCACATGTGAGAAAGGTACTTGGAGCAAAAGTAACAAAGGGTAGAGGTGCCGGTGGTGACCCATATATTGGGAAAAGATGTGCAGAAGATGATGAAGAAGATATAAGGGGTAAATTGAGTGACGGGGACATTATTTTTGTGATTGCAGGAATGGGTGGTGGTACAGGAACAGGGAGTGCACCAGTTATTGCTAAGTATGCAAAAGAGACAGATGCAGTTGTCGTAGGGGTTGCTATTCTGCCCTTTAGAGAAGAGGGCCTATCTAGGCGTAAAGTAGCTCTTGAAGGGCTAGCAGAGTTAAAGAAAAACTGTGATTGTGTAATAGAGCTGGATAACGAAAAATTGAACGAATTAACCGATGGTGATTATCCTATTCAGAAAGCTTTTAGTGTAATGTCAGACTTAGTTTCAGGTATAGTTCAATCTTTATCGGAGGTAGTGACAGAGCCTTCGATGATCAATGTAGATTTTGCAGACTTGAAAAAAATCATTGAAGCTGGAGGCACAGCTAAAGTGCTATACGGTGAATCCGATGGTTCCGATCCAGGTAGCGTTTTAGATTCAGTTTTAGGAAACCCCTTATTAGGAAATAATTACAAGGGTGCTGAAGCAGTTCTCCTTCATATTGCTGCAGGCAGTGAATTTGCGATGAGCGATTGTCACGAAGTACTCTCAGCACTTAAGTATGATTTAGCGGAAGATGCTAATTTGATTTGGGGATTGAGAACAGATGATTCAATGTCAACTAAAGTTAAGGTCGTTATGCTTGTTTCAGCTATTCCAGACAGTGAGCACGACTTGAGCACCGATGTTGATGAAGAACTGAA
>JAYYHK010000116.1:0-4234 GCA_036148495.1 Thermoplasmatota archaeon
AGTTCAGCACTGAAACCTAAAGCAACATTCGCCTCTACCGTATCTAATCCATCATCTTGAAGATTGTATGCCTTCAGCTTATTAACAAGTCCAATGCCTCTTCCTTCCTGCCTGGAATAAACAATTATTCCTTTTCCTTCTTCAGCAATCCGTTCCATTGCTAAGTCTAATTGCTCACCGCAATCGCATCTCATTGAGTGCAATACGTCGCCAGTGAAACACTCAGAATGTACTCTTACGAGCATTCTTCCTTCGATTTTCCCCATTACTAACGCCAGATCTTCTTTTGTTTCATCATCGCCTGGAAATGCGTAGAGCTGAAACGTACCGAATTTTGTAGGCATTCTGGCGTCTACTAAACTGTCTATTATTTTTGTCATAGTTATTTCGATAATATTATCAATTTTTCTTCTTCACTAACCAGAGTATAATCGCGTCTTTTGACCATGGCCATTATGTCCCTTCTAGCGTTAGGTTCCTCGTAACTAATATGTATTTCTTCACCTTCCTCCATAGAAACCATTTCTCTTAGTACAGTCATTACAGCCTGAGTACATTGCAACCCTTCAACGTTTACTTCTCTCATTTTTAAATGGTAAAACTATCAGTCATATTAAGTTCTAATTTAGCTTCGTTAGACATTAGATCCATAGTCCATGGAGGTTCGAAAACTAATTCTACGTTTGCTTTTTTTACACCTTCAACTTCAGATACTCTTGCAGCCACTTCTTTTGGTAAGCTTCCGGCTACTGGGCAGAATGGAGATGTTAAAGTCATTATAACCTCGACGTCACCTTCATCTATTTTTATATCGTAAATTAGTCCCAGCTCATAGATGTTAACAGGAATTTCTGGATCAAATACTTTTTTGATATTCTCAATGATTTTCTCTTTCAATTCGCTCATTCTGTACTAACCTCCTCTTCACCATTAATAGCAGCAATTAAAGTATGCCATGCAAGCGTCGCACATTTAACTCTTGCAGGATATTTTTTAACACCCTCAAAAACAGATAATTTCCCTAAGTTTTTACTTTCTGAATTTTCAGTTGTTACTAAATCGTGAAACTCTTCAAATAAGTGGCGTATCTCATCGGTCTTTTTTCCAACTATATACTCAGTCAAAATACTCGAAGATGCTGTGGAAATGGCACATCCTGAACCGTTGAATTTTATTTCTTTAACAATATCATCTTCAATTATGAGATCTAATGAAATTTTATCTCCACAAAGAGGGTTATGCCCATCTGCATGGTTGGTGTGGTCTTCAATTTCACCCTTATTTCGAGGATTTTTATTGTGATCTAAAATCACTTCCATGTATAAATCGCCGAAATCCGTCATGTGAAAACTTCCTTTACTTTTTGAATTCCTTCTACTAATTTGTCAACGTCCTCCTCTGTGTTATATATTGCAAATGAGGCCCTTGCAGTAGCGGGTATATTGTAAAAATCCATAATGGGTTGGGTACAATGATGTCCTGCCCTTATAGCAATTCCCAAGTTATCCATAATTGTTCCTATATCGTGTGGGTGAATATCTCCCATTACAAACGAGATAACACTTGCTTTATTCTCAGCATTACCCACAATTTCTACACCTTCGATTGAGTTAATTTTTTCAGTTGCGTAATTCAATAAATCCATCTCATGTTTTTCAATCTTTTCGATAGTTATATTTTCAATAAACTCTATAGCTTTTGCCAATCCAATTGCTCCGACAATATTTGGAGTTCCAGCTTCAAAGATATGAGGAATGTCATTGTATATCGTCTTTTCAAATGTAACCGATTTAATCATATCTCCTCCACCTTGGTACGGTTCCATTTTCTCTAATATTTCTTTTTTGCCGTACAATATACCAATACCCGTAGGCCCGTACATTTTATGTCCAGAAAAGCAATAAAAATCTACATCAAGGTCTGAAACATTTACTTTCATATGTTGTACAGCTTGCGCTCCATCAATCATTATGCGAATATCATTTTGGTGTGCTTTTTGTATTAATTTATTTACAGGGTTGACCGTTCCTAACGAATTTGAAACATGATTTAGTGAAATAAAACGTGTATTTTCGTCTATTAAATCATCCATATCTTCTACTAATAGTTCTCCAGCTTCATTAATAGGGACTACACGAATTTCAGCTTTTTTTTCTTTAGTGATTAATTGCCAAGGAACAATGTTTGCATGATGTTCCATTTGTGAAATAATAATATTATCACCTTCAGAAAGTAAAGGCTTTACGTAACTGTTTGCTACGAGGTTTACAGCTTCGGTCGCTCCTCTGACAAATATAATTTCTTTAGATGATTTTGCACCTATAAATTTTTGAACTATTTTTCTTGAATCTTCATATTTTTCAGTAGCTTTTTGACTTAGGTGATGAACCCCTCTGTGAATGTTAGAATTAGTAGATTCATAGTAATTTTGTATTTCATTAATTACAGAACTTGGTTTTTGAGTTGTTGAAGCGTTATCTAAATATATCAAAGGTTTTTCATTAACACTTTGGGACAAAATTGGGAACTCTTCTTTTACCATTACTCTCCTTCTGGAATATTTTCTATTATTTTTTCCAATAGCGTTTCTTTAGCTTTACTATTTTTCATCCCATTCAAAACTTCTCCAATGTATGCCCTCATCATCATTTTTTGAGCTTCCTCTTTTTTAATTCCTCTGGCACGTAGGTAGAAAATTCCTTTTTCATCTAGTCTGCCAATTGTAGCGCCGTGTGTACATTTCACATCATCAGCATAAATTTCTAACTCAGGTTTAGTATGAATTATTGAATCGTCACTGAGCAAAAGATTTTGATTACTTTGAATTGCATCTGTTTTTTGAGCTGCTTTATGAACATGTATTCTACCGTTGAAAACGGCAGTAGACTTCCCTGATAGTATTCCTTTGTATAGTTCATTACTTGTACAATGTTCGTCTTCGTGCTCTATAATAGTATGATGATCAATGTGATTTTTTTGATCTGCCAAGTACACACCCCTCAAATCACAATGTGCCCCTCTTTCTTTTAATTCGATTATAAAATCCTTTCTTACTAGTTTCTTTCCATTAGAATAATTATAGGAAGAAAAAGTGCTGTCTCTTTTTTGCTTAACTAGGACATTTGAAATTTGGTAAGTATTTTCCGAGTAATCGTCAACTAGTACATGTTCGACTTTTGAACCTTCGTCAAGAATGAAATTTGTTACAGAATTTACTAAATTTTCTTTATCGCCTAAAAATCGTATTTCTTCAAAAATTGAGATATTACTGTTTTTTCCAACATTAACAATTATCCTAGGATGGGTAATTTGATTTGAAGTAGTATTATCGATGACATTAAGTATACTCACATCCCTTTCAATATTGCTTTTGAAAGACACAACACATCCTTCATTTGAGAATGCATTATTTAGATTTATGAAAGGATTATTAGTTTTTCCAAATACTTCATTGCTTATCTTTTTTTCAGCTAAACTTTCTTGTATATTATTAATTTTAATATTATCGTTTTTCTTGGCTAATTTTCCATTTATTACTATTATATCATAGTTTTCGTCATCATAATCTTTGGAGAGGCCTAATGTGAATTCAGAGTCCTTGATTATGGATGGGTTCGTAAATTTCCAAAATTCCTGTTTAGAAGTTGGAATTCCTAGCTTTTTAAATTCATTGAAGTTGTCAATTCGAATTTCTTTAGTTTCATCACTGGAAGTAGAAATACTCTCTTCAAAATCAGCTTCAATACGGTGCAAAACTTTCATTTACTTTTTAGCTTCCTTAATTACTTCTTCGTATCCTTTTTCTTCAAGTTCAAGAGCAAGATTTTTGTCTCCAGATTTAACTATCTTACCATCTACTAGCACGTGCACAAAATCAGGAACAATGTAATTCAATAATCGTTGGTAGTGCGTTACAACTACAGTAGATCTTTCTGGGCTTTTCATAGCGTTGACTCCGTTTGCGACAATCTTCAAAGCATCAATATCCAATCCGGAGTCAGTTTCGTCAAGTAGTGCTAGTTTTGGTTCTAGGACTGCCATTTGGAAAATTTCGTTTCTCTTTTTTTCACCACCTGAAAATCCTTCGTTTACAGGCCTTTTTAGCAGGGATTCTTTTAGATTCAACAATTTTATTTTATCGCTGATAATATCCATAAAGTCCATTGCATCTATCTCATCTTCACCGCGGTGTTTCCTTTGCGCATTCAATGCAGATTTCAAGAAATAAGTATTG
>JAYYHK010000117.1:0-2803 GCA_036148495.1 Thermoplasmatota archaeon
GTCAACCCCAATGACGTGAACTTACATCCTATGCTACCAAGTATTGCAATAGCAGATATAACTGATGAAGATTCTGGAAAAGAAATAATCGTTCCACAGCCTGCGGCAACAGATGGTGGAGATTCTCAACTTTGGGTTTATACTTTAGATGGTGGGTATGCGGAGGATTGGGATTCAGCCTATTCCTTGGATTCAGGAGGCGATATGGATGCCACCCCCGCAGTTGGAGATGTTGACGGTGACGGTGATGCAGAAATTATTGCTATAACTTGGATAGATCCCGGCTCAGGTGATGGTGAATCTACAACAGTATGGTCAATTAATTCAGATCATACTTTAGATTGGGAAACTACCTATGATCAAGAAAACTCAGATGGTTGCCAAGGATGGCCGCGATGTGATGATGATGAGCACGCTATTGCTTCTCCAGTTCTTGCAGTAATTTACACAGATGACGGCGAAGATAATTTAGACGTTTTCACGTGCACAACGCCATATTGTCATGCTTTAGATGGAAATGATGGCGGTGATGGTGGTGGTACTAAAGATTCTCTATGGGACATTAAACTTGAAGGTAGACAAAATGATAACAGAATTTTCACTTCTCCAGCAGCTTCAGATGTAGATGGAGATGGCTTACTAGATTTCATAATAGATGGGGCTGTTTACTCTGCAGATTTAGCAGATTTAACACTTAAATCTTCAGATATCATTATGACAGATTCAGGAGGTAACGTCATTTCCGAAATTGAAGAAGGTCAATCGGTTAAGTTATCAATTGATGTTAGAAACGAGGGAAACCACGATGCTTTGGATGTCGATATTGAAGTTAGACTAGACTCAATCAATGGAACACTTCTTCACTCAGAGACAATAGATATCCAAGCGAATTCAATTCAAGATTTAGAAGATTTTACATGGGTTACAGAAGGTCAAGGAGAGCACAATTTTTGGGTAATGTGTTTAGTTGATTCAGACGAAAATGAAGAGGTAAGGTATGATAATAATAATGCTAGTAAGTCTCTTCTTGTAAGACCTCAGTATGGATTAGAATTAGAAATATTGGATAATACTAAAACCGTTGATGTAAACAATGCAGCTGTATTTGATTTAAATATAACTAATATGGGATTACAAGTTGATAATTATAATATTTCAGTAGAAGTCATGAATCCTCAATGGGAAATATCGTTTCCAGCAGTTATTGAGGATGTTGCAAGCAATACTACTTCAGACTTCCAAGTTAGCTTTACTCCTAAAAATAACGTTACAGCGGCAGAGCATCTGTTTACCATAACTGCAACCTCTCAAGGTAATACTAGTAGGTTTGACTCCACAGTTGTAGGAATTACTTTGAACCAATACTATGGATTAAGACTAATTATGCCTTTGGATTATCAAAAAGTATTTCCAGGCAACACTCTTTACTATCCTGTAAAAATAATTAATGATGGTAATGGCGAGGATACATTTGATTTGTATACTAGTAGTGACTGGGGTGCACAAACGAGAGTTGAGGGTTCACCATCAGGAGAGATTACATTAGCGGCATTTAGATCTATTGATGCAGAATTGAAAATAGTAGTACCAGATACTGTATCAGTTAATGACTTTAAAGAAATTCCCTTTACTGCGATTTCACAGGGAGATAGCACAATTTCGATTTCAAAAGTTAGTAATACTTCTATAGGAATCATGAGGGCTGAAAATGCAGTTCGTGGTATTTTACCAGGAGAGTCTTCATCTTTTAATTTTGAATTTTTGAATCCAACTAACTTATCAAATAACTTTACACTTTCGATTTTATCAGGAGCTCCTGAATGGGATATATCTGTCTCTCCAGAAGTTTCAGTAGAATCTAATGAAAAAGGAACTGGAACTATACAATTCACAGCACCAAATACTGCAGAACCTGGAACTACATTTGAGATGGAAGTAGGTTTTGGTAATGGTGAAATTTTAGATCAAATTACAGTAATCCTCGAAGTAAATAATCTTCAGGGAATCCACATATGGTCTATGGATGACAAATTTTCAGAGTTTGCAAGTCCTGGTGAGACAGTATACTTTGATGTTCGTGTTGTCAATTATGAATCTCAAGAGCAAGAAGTTGATTTGGGCTATAATTCAGATGAATTGAGCGGTTGGTCTGTAAAATTCAATAATCAGAGTTTCTGGTCAAAAACACTTCCATCTGGATCCTCTACCTCCGTTAGTATAGCAGTTACTCCTCCTTCATCGGAATCTGTAGATACCGTTGATTTAGAAATTGAAGGTTCAACGTCAGGTTTTCTTCCCGTTTATTTTTATTCTAACGTGACAGTTAATCAGGAATTCGGTGTTTCAGTAGGTTCGAATCCAGTTACAACATTGTTAGGCAATGTTAGTCAACTGGTTAAAGTTCTTGTCACCAATACAGGTAATGGACCTGATATTTTTGATGTTACTTACCATGGTGAGTGGGTTGATAACACTACGAACTCATACGCGTTTGAAGGTTTTGAATCACGTGAAATTTCAATCCCAGTCAACTCAGGGCTAGTTGCTCCGGGGACACAGAGTTCAGTACATGTTACCGTTAATTCTTCTAAAAGTAAACTAGCTGGAAATGAATTATCAGATACTTCTACCTTAGATTTTGTTGTGTCAGGAATTAAACCGGTTAGCAGTCAGAGCATAAATTTACAAAGAGGTCAAACAGCTTCTTTTGATTTAGCCATATTATCACTTAATACATTAGGAGATCCTACTTCTAGAGTAATTACTGAAGTGGCTGGAGACACATATTGGTGGGCTTCTTTTG
>JAYYHK010000118.1:0-3606 GCA_036148495.1 Thermoplasmatota archaeon
ATAAAGTCTCTTGCTGCGTCTGCACCTTGCAACCTCGAAATTTCCTCTAATATTTGACCTTTAAATGCAGAAATAGAGTTACCATCCACAGGTCCACTAATCATGTTTCCATTTACAATTTCAACAACCATATCAAGTTCTCGATTTTCTTCCGGAGTTCTATCTGCGAAATAAACTGAAGCATTGTACTTCAAATTCATATCATCAGGCAATAGTACAGAGAATATTTGCCTTCCAGACCATCTTGGACCGCCTTCGGCTTTTGGGTACTCTGGTTTTGGCAAATCTCCTTTGTAACTAACACGAGAAAGAATTCTCACGGTTTGATCAATATCATAGCTTGCAGTTCCGTGAGTGAGTAGGAACATTCCAGTAATGTGGTCATGAATAGCACCAATAACTGCACCTCCAAATCTTGGAGATCTGATGTGTTCTTGTACCCTCATTAAAATTCTAGCTTCAGCTCTAGCTTCTTCAGACTGAACGACGTGTAAATTCATTTCATCTCCGTCGAAATCTGCATTATATGGAGGGCATACGCACAAATTAATTCTGAACGTTTTGCCTTTCATAATTCGAACTTCGTGAGCCATCATAGACATACGGTGTAAACTTGGCTGTCTGTTGAATAATACAATATCTCCATCCATTAGATGTCTCTCAACAATGAAGCCAGGTTCTAGACGATCGTGATTAAACTCCCAGTTTTCTTCTGTCAATTTGACTCTTCTGCCATCTGGCCTAATCATGTAATTGATACCAGGAATATATTTTTCTGGATCTGTAGGAACAAAATTTTCCTTAATTAAATCTCTCATGAATGAAAGATTGTGAATATTGATTCTTACAGGAACTGTTAACTCTCTAGCAGCTATTTCAGGCACTCCAACTTGATTAATACTCAAATAAGGATCAGGCGTAATTACAGTACGAGCGGAGAAATTAACACGTTTTCCAGAAAGGTTTGAACGGAATCGTCCTTCTTTACCTTTTAATCTTTGAACAATAGTCTTCAGTGGCCTTCCGGAACGGTGCCTTGCAGTGGGAATTCCTGCAGTTTGGTTATCAAAATAAGTAGTAATGTGATATTGAAGTAATTCCCATAAATCTTCTACGATTAGCTGAGGAGCTCCAGCGTCACGGTTTTCTCTTAAACGTTGATTAATTCTTAGTACATCTACTAATTTGTGAGTTAAGTCATCTTCAGATCTTTCCCCGGATTCCAAAGTAATAGAGGGTCTCATTGGAACAGGAGGGACCGAAAGTACAGTTAGAACCATATATTCTGGCCTTGTAACCTCAGGATTGAAACCTAAGCATAACAAATCGGAATCAGGTACTTTTTCAAGTCTAGATCTGACTTCTTTCGGAGTTAATTTTCGTCCTTCTTCTCTAAAAGTGGTTGGTTTATCTAAAGTAACTTTAACTTTGGGTTCACCGCAGTGAGGACAACTTTTTGATTTTGTTGCTTCTCTAATAGCTCTCTTTGCAATTCCACCGATAGAAACAGTTGTACCCGCATCAGAGTCCATAAGTGCTCTAATTTGTTTAGTGTAATGATCAATTCTGTCCTGAGTTAGCATTAATCTTCCAGAGCTTGGATGTGTTGCATTTAGAATATCTTTGATTGTTTTGGAATATCCTGAATGGATTACAGGCATAGCTAAGTCAATGTGCCCGAAGTGTCCAGGATCTTCATCCATTTTTCTTCCACTGGTTTTACATCTCAATCCGGGTTCAATAACTCCCATGTGTAAATCCATCAATCCCATAGGAATTGGGAACCCATCGTCGTCGTATGTGTCAGCTGTAATTACTTTTGTTGCGGACAACTTTCGGACTTCTTTTGGACCCATTAAAGCAAAATCGATTTTGCCGATTTTCTTTGGAATCATTTCCCTCATGATAAATCCTCCAATCTTAGTCTAGCCACGATTCCAAGCGATTTAAGTTCCTCTAATAGTAATTTAAACGCATATGACATCGAAACAGGATAAATAGAAGTGTTATCGCCCATAGGAGATGTTAGCACACCTCTTCTGTCCAAATACCCAATGTGACCTGATTGACTGTCAACGTACTGCACAGTCTTATCACTTTCATCTAGTAAACGATCTTTGATAACCATTGAAGCACCGTGTGCAATCAAACAATCACGTTCCATTTCTCCGAATCTTAGACCTCCCATTCTTGCTCTACCTTCTGTTGGTTGTCTAGTTAGAAGTTGTACAGGACCTCTTGATCTAGCATGCATTTTACCAGATACCATGTGGTGTAATTTTTGATAATAAATAACTCCAACAAAAATTTCAGCATCTATACGCCTTCCAGTTTGTCCATCGTATAACACCTCTCTTCCACTGTGCTTTAGACCATACTGGGACAATGCATCTCTCAAGTCATTTTCTTTTTCACCAGAGAACGCACTTCCGTCTACAGCTCGACCTTCCATACTGCCAACCTTTCCTCCTATCATTTCAAGAACGTGTGCAACAGTCATACGGGAAGGAATTGCATGAGGATTGATGATTAAATCAGGAGTGATTCCGTCCTCAGTGAAAGGCATACCTTCTGGAGGGACCATGTGTCCAATAACTCCTTTTTGTCCATGCCTACTAGCAAATTTGTCACCCATTTCAGGAACACGCTGGTCTCTAACCCTAATTCTTGCGATTCTAGAACCATTCTCGGTTTCAGAAAGCATAACTGAATCCACAGTACCTTTCTCACCGTGTCTGACAGTCAAAGATGATTCCCTGACTTTTTGCGGACTTAGGAAATCAGTAGGTTCAGCCAAGAATCTTGGAGGGCTTGTTTTTCCAATTAGAACTTCTTTACCTTTCAAGTCAATTTCAGGATAAATTAATCCGTCTTCTTCAAGATAAAAATAAGCTTCTTCTGAACGAGCACCTCTTACTTCAGGTCCGGGAATTACAAATCGGTCCTCTTGACCACCAGGATATCTTCTTTCTTCAGACATGTAAGTCCTAACAAAAGTCGATCTTCCGGTTCCGCGATCGATAGAACCACGGTTGAATATCAGAGCATCCTCCATGTTATATCCGTGATAGGACATGACTGCAACAACTAGGTTCTGTCCAGCAGGCCTTGCTCTGAGAGTATTATATTTCATAGCTTCGGTTTGAAGCATAGGTCTTTGTGCATAATGAAGTAAGTGCCCTCTGGTATCAGGCCTTATTCTGTAATTTGCTTGACCCATTCCCAATGACTGTTTGGACATACCAGCTCCCATCGTACATCTTGGGGCTGAATTGTGTTCTGGGAAAGGAACGTTAGATGTTGCAACACCTAAAATAGTCAATGGATCGACTTCCATGTGTGAATATGAATGAGTTTTCTTCTTTTCCGTCAAATAGTCGGTGTTCAATGCAATTAAACAATTTTCTTCTTCTTCGGCATCAATATACTCAATCACACCTTTATCAATTAAATCTTCCCATACCATTTTACCATTTTTCAAGGCTTCAATATCGCTATCCTTTATAGCCAATTTATTTCCTCTTTTGACAATCATCAATGGTCTTCTGATTCTTCCAGGATCACTGTTTATGATAACATCATTTAGAGAATCATCATATCTAACGT
>JAYYHK010000119.1:0-12568 GCA_036148495.1 Thermoplasmatota archaeon
GATTTGATAATAGCCGAGATGGCGGTTACCAAAATTCAGCAGATGACAATGTAATTGTTGAAGGAGTTAGCGGCGATGGTATGGCAATCGGATACTTCGGATATGCATACTATGAAGAAAATGCAGCTGTATTGAATGTTGTTGCAATCAGTGGGGATGAAGTTGGTGGTGGTAGTACAGACTATCCATACGTCACACCAAGTTCTGAAACCGTTGCAAGTGGGGAATACGCTCCACTAGCACGCCCAATATTCATGAATGTTGATAATAGTGCCTGGGACTTAGTTCTACCATTCATGCAATATGGATTCTACAAGCATGTTGGTTCAGATTTAGTAGCAGAAGTAGGATATGTTGCCCTAACTGGCGATAATCTAGCTACAATGAAGCACCGCATCGAAACAGCATCCGCATAAATACAGACGTAGATCGTTTGTATCGTCTATCGATTAATTTGATAGATATGTAAGACAAAGCGATGGAAGTGTGGGTATGGTTTCATACCCACCCATTACCATCAACCTCATAAATATATAGGCTATATACTTTATATATATTATATTTATTTAAGCCAATGCCTATAGATTGTTGGCAGTAATTGATCAAGTTGAAATAAGGACTAAGAATTTAGATGTCAAACGAAAAAAATTTTGAAGAATTGAGTGATAAAAAATCATCATTAGATTATTATTCTGAAATTAAATCAATGTATGTTAAAGGTGGTGGATTTTCAGGGTTGATTCTATTTGCAATCACTATGTCAGTAATATTTGTAACAGCTGGTATTGTATATGTTTTAGTCAGTCAAGCAGCAGGGTTTTTTGTATCTGTTGGTTGTGGTCACCCTCCACTAGATCTTCCCCAAGATTGGGATGAAGACATGAAAAAACAAATTAGCGATTCTAAAATAATGGATGGTTTGTGTATAGTAGATTGGAATCGCAATAACATAATTCAAGTAGGCTATCCAGTTGCTGATGACGACTTCTTATCGGAAACTTATGGCGAGGGCTCTGGAGGCAATAGCAAAGAATTTCTGGGAGATTACATTGCTGAATCATCTTTTAATCTTGTTCAAAGTAATAAAACTTCAAATCCTCCAGATATATTTGATTTAAGTTTTTCAGTAACTCATAATGATGAAGATTTTTATACTGGACCGCTTCAAATCTCTATAGTAGGTCCAAATTTTGAGGTAGATTTAACTTCTCCAGAGATGGGAGGTCCAATTAGTGGAGAAACACAAACTTGGAGTCAAGAATTAGATTTAACTCCTTATTCTCAATTTGGTTCTCCAGCAGGTAACTGGTCCTTAGTTATGAGTTCAGATGGGGAGTACGTTTATTCTTATTCAGTTACTTGGAATGCACAATATCTAAGAAAAGAGGCATCTTTAGGTGAATTAGATTCAGAAATAAGTCAACTAATCCTTCCTGAAAAAGATAAGACCGAAGAAAGAGGATGGTTTAATCTATATACTGCATATTGTGAAGATCCAGAGGGGGAGGCATTAGTACATAACGGCGATTTAGGCTATTATCCAGAAGGTTCAGATGTTTTTGTCAATGTTAATGAAAAGGATTGCGATGAGCTAAGTAACAGCTATAGATTATCAAATCCGAATGAAATTAATCCTGATACTGGTGAAGTAAAGGATTATAGATGGGTTACGGTAGGTTCAGATTCGTCTAATTATCAGGCTCTAGTAATATGCTTCTTTAGTTTAATATTTTTATATCTCATGCTAGCAGTTCCTTTCCGCGATAGTAAGGTTTACCAAAGTTTGCTAAACCCAATAGTTAAAGAGAGAACAGAAGGATTAATTTGGGGTTTTGCTCAAATATTTGCACTGATTAGTGCTGTTGAAATAATAACGGATATACCTATGTGGTTTGCGGTTGTCACGATTGCTTTCTTCGGTTATAATTGTTTTTTAAAAGTTTCAGACTCAGGTATTTCTAAAGGAGAAATACAATTTCTTTTATCTTTATTTTTAGTTTTCTCATTATTTGCAATAGTACAAAATTATTCGAAGACTACAGGGGTTCTTTTACTACTTGCTGGTTTGGCAATTTCATTTGTAACAATGGGTCATAATTTTATCAATCCTAAAGGAGTTGGCGCAGCTTCAGCTACAGGATCTCATTGGCTTGCCTCAGGTTGGGTCCTTGGTTCACTAATGATGCTTGGTGTTGTTGATTCAAATACACAATTTCATTATTTAATATTGGCTACATCATTAGGAATATTTTCAGGAGTTCTAGATCGCAGTATGCCTTGGAAAAAAGGAATGGAAACCAGTGCAGGTTCGTCATTATTTATTTCAGCAAAAAATACCAGGGCTTTACTTATCGGATTATTTTTGATTACAAGTATTATGATAGGGCTAATTTTAGTTCCTCATTTTGATGGGTCTATCGGTGAATTTGTAATGGATACTACTTGGAAACCAGATGCAGGCGCAGATGAAAATCGTCGTGGATTAAGTACAAATATGGAATTTGGCGTTAATTCTTTATTTTTGGCAACTTTACAAGTTTCAGTTGGTGCATTATTAATTGCAGTTCCTTTAGGGTTAGGAACTGCAGTTTATCTTTCTGAATATGCAAATCCTAGGTTGGTAGCTGTACTAAAGCCAGTCTTAGAACTGCTAGCAGGAATTCCTTCAGTTGTTTATGGTTTATTTGCTATTATATTCATCTCTCCACATGTTGTAGATTTTGGAGGCTGGATGTTTGAGAATGGTTATATTGATGAGGAGCCAGAGCTATTTAATCCTCTCAACGGAGCTGTTGTAGTTGGAATAATGGTTTTACCATTAATTGCTAGTATGTCTGAAGATGCCTTACATGCAGTTCCTAGAAATTTGCGCGAAGGATCTCTTGCATTAGGAGCTACAAGAATAGAGACAACATTCAGGGTTACTTTTCCAGCTGCCTTATCAGGAATTTTGGCATCGATTGTTCTTGCATTTAGTAGGGCCGTTGGTGAAACCATGGCAGTTACCTTAGCTGTAGGAACTATGGCTATTTTTTCTCCAGATAATCCATTTATTTCAGCGCAAACAATGACAGCATATATAGCGCAAAGAATTTCAGGAGATTTAGCTTATGGAACAATACAATATTACACAGTTTTTGCCGTTGGAATTTATCTTTTTGTAATTACTTTGAGTTTGAATCTTTTAGGTAACAGAATATTGGAAGCGTACAGGGAGGAATACTAATGCCATTTGAATCAAATCTAAAGGATATAGAAGAAAAAAATAGGAACAGCCGCCTCTACGTTGAAAGATTTGGTTCTTTAGGTCTTATTTTTATGGCAATAGTAGGTTGTTTTGTCTTAATGATTTTATTATTTCAAATTTTTTCTGCATCTCAAGCAGAACACTGGGAAACAGAGGTTGAAGGAACAAAACCTTGGTCTTATGATTTAGGTGCCAATTCTACTACATCACAAAGATGGGAATTTCCTACGTCGGATGTAACTTATCAGATTTCATATGAAACTGGCGAGACAGACTGCTCTAACTTTTTTAGCTCAATTCTAGAAACAATTAAGGTGAAAGATTGTAAAAAGGAAGTAAAAACATTTTCAGGCTCAGTTACAGTTGTAGATAATGGCCCTGCAGATCAAGTTATCACATTAACTGAATCGGGTTTATCTTCGTCAACTATAGAAATTGCGACTATGGAATATCTTAAAGTTCAAAATGATTTAGATTTGCCAGTTGTAATTTCTCAGACTGGCGGAGAACATCCGTTTCAATCGGTTAAACCTAATACTCAGCAAAAATGGAACAATCCTACATATTCATTACAGTCGGATTATGAGTCTATTCAATCAGGTTCCAATATTACCTATAGAATTTATTGGCTTCCCGAGGAAAAAGATTGTAACTCATTAAGAGCATTGTTTCATTTTATCTTTCCTTGCGATTATGAACATCAATTTGAAGGAACTATTTCAGTAGTAGATGATGGCCCTGAAGAATCAATGATTGTTATTGATGAAGAGGGCATCAAGTCTAATTCTCAACAGATTACTCACATAGAAGTAACGAAAGATACATGGTTAAAATTTCAACATGAAATGGTTCATACAGTTTACATTGAGCAAACTGCAGGCCCAGTTCCTAATGCTAACGAGGAAGGTTTTCCTTTGACAGGAGATTTTGTTGTAACAGTTGACACTGAACTAAATTCAGATTCAATAGGAGATGGTACTATGTTTGCGTTTTTACTTTTAATAATTTCAATAATCTTATTGTCACATCCAGGTATAAGATATATCCTTCCAAAGTTATCCCAAGTCACTGGAGACGTAAATTCACCAAGTAATCAAGCTACAGCCTCAAATATTTCAACTTCTTTGGCAATAACTTTCCAATCACCTAGACATTCGTTTTCAGAAGGATTGGCTTGGAGAAATGGAGAATTTTCATTAACTAATTTAGAAGTGAAAGAAAGAGCCTTTAGTTCAGGTATATTTATCTTAGGATTAGTAATTTCTTTTTTCTTTCTTTCAAAATATATTGATTCCGGTTTAGATGAAAGAAAGTATTTTGCAGCAATTATCTGTACATACATTTCTTTCAGGTGTTTTTATAAATTGTCTACGGCAGCTGAAAGATTAAGACGTTTAAATATTTCATCAGTTAATGAAGATAGATTTTTTAGAATGGTTGAAGGAAGAGATGGTATTTTATTAGCTGCACAAATGGCATTGATTTTTTCGATATTCTTTATTCCGCTTAGATTTTCAATACCATTTATTTTTGATAATTACTCTGATGTACTTGAGCCATATAATGCAGGGCTTAGAGCAGCATATTGGGGTACAATATACGTTGTTCTTTATTCGTTATTTTTTGCTGTACCATTATCTATAGGAGCTGCAATTTGGTTAGAAGAGTACGCTGGAAAGAACAAAATAACCGAGTTTATTCAAGCCTTGATAGCAAACTTAGCAGGCGTCCCTTCAGTAGTTTTCGGTCTCTTCGGCTTAGCTATTTTTGTTCAGGAGGCAGGTTTAGGATGGAATCTTGGTAGAACAATTCTAGCTGCAGGCCTAACGATGGCTACGATGGCTATGCCAACAATCGTTCTTGCAGGTCAGGAATCACTTAGATCAGTTCCAAATCCCCTCAGAGAGGGGGCCTTTGCGGTAGGCTGTACAAAGTGGGAAGTAGTTAGAGATCATTTAGTCCCTTACGCACTTCCAGGAATGATGACAGGAACAATATTATCTTTTTCTAGAGTCATCGGTGAAGCTGCCCCCTTAATAGTTGTTGGAGGTGTAACTTTCATCACTTTTGAGCCAAATGTGTGCTATTGGACAGAGTTAGAGTTAGGTGGAGACCAAATTTGTAAAGGAGAAGGATTCCTCGAGTCAAATAAGGATGAAGGGAAATTTACTGTTATGCCAGTTCAAGTTTATAATTGGATGGGTGAAGCTAGAACAGGCTATGAAACTGTAGCTGCAGCTGGAGCTGCAGTACTGCTGGTACTTTTATTGGTAGTTAATTCAATTGCCATACTTTTGAGACAACACTATAGGAAACAACTAAAATGATAGATGAAGAAGAAACGAGTCAAGAGGTTAATGAAAAGGAAACGGTAATTTCCCAAGAAGACTCAATGGTTAGCCAAGATTTAGTAAAATCTACTACAGATCTAGAAATATCAGGTAAAGCCGCAATCGATGTTAAAGATATAAATTTGTGGTATGGTCAAATTCAAGCTCTGTACGATATTTCAATACCTTTCAAAGAGAATGCAGTTACGGCCCTGATAGGCCCTTCAGGTTGCGGCAAATCAACTTTACTTCGTGCACTCAACAGAATGAATGATTTAATTCCGATATGTAGAACTGAAGGAGAAATAAATTACGGAAGTATTAATGTTTTAGATGGAGATACTGATTTAGTTGAATTAAGGAAAAAAATAGGTATGGTTTTCCAAAAACCTAATCCATTTCCAAAGAGTGTTTATGAAAACGTAGGTTATGGTGTTCAGCTTCACTATAAACCCACTCGTCAACAATTAGATTTGGTTGTAGAAAAAAGTTTGAAAAAAGCAGCCATTTGGGATGAAGTTTCAGATAGGCTTCATGAACTTGGCACTGCACTTTCGGGAGGCCAGCAACAAAGACTATGCATTGCACGTACGATAGCGATTGAGCCGGACATAATTCTTATGGATGAGCCATGTTCAGCTTTAGACCCTATCGCTACAGCGAAGATAGAAGATTTAATCTTAGAATTGAAGAAAGATTTTACAGTGATAATTGTTACACACAGTATGTCCCAAGCAGCTCGAGTTTCTGATTATACCGGTTTCATGTATCTTGGAAAAATGGTTGAATTTGGAGAAACTAAGCAAATTTTTGAAAATCCCAAAAATGAGTTAACTGAAACATATATCACAGGAAGGTTTGGATAATTATGAGAATAGGTTGCGTTGACATAGGTTCAAACGCAGTTAGAACTCAAATAGTTGAGTTTGGTGACAATCACCATTTCAAAACACTTTATCAAAAAAGATATCCAATTAGACTTGGAAAATCTGTTTTTACAAATGGCAAACTTAAAAAGAAATTAATTGCAGCAGTAGCACAAAAATTGCTTAACTTTTCAAACAAATTAGAAAAATATTCAGTAAACACTCATCGATTAGTAGCTACTAGCGCCTGTAGAGAAGCTTCTAATGTTCAGGAATTTTTAGACATAGTTTATGAATCATCAGGTTTATCGATTGATGTAATTGATGGGGCGGAAGAAGCTAGATTAGTTCAATCAGCAATTTCCAAATTAATTAATCCTAAAACCGAAAATTGGTTGTTCATGGATTTAGGTGGGGGTTCCTTAGAGATAGGAATTGCAAATAGAAATAGGCTAGAGAAGGTTCATACGCTCCCATTAGGTGCTGTTAGAATAATGAGAGAATTCACTAATCCTATTTTTGATTTTAGCGGAGCCAAGAGTCATTCAAAAAGACTATTGAAGGAAGCTCTTAATCGAGATTTAAAATCATACAGTGACTTCAGAAGGATATATGCAACTGGAGGCAATGTGCAGTCTTACAGCCGATTAATTGATAATTCAATAAAAAATAAGAAAAGAGAATTTGTCAAAGACGTGTCTTCAATTCCTGCAGCAAGTTTAAAGAGCTGGACTAATAGATTAGCCTCAGCAGATTCAATATTGAGAAGTGTGAAGTACGGAGTTCATCATTCTAGATCCGATGTTATTGTTCCAGCAGGGCTTGTTTGTTTAGAAATAATAGGATTATTAAATCTGGAATTTATCGAAGTTCCTCAGGTTAGCCTCAGAGATGGATTACTCATTGATCTTTACAACTCAAAATTAGAGAATAGTGAAACTAAGATATTAAAAGGAGTTAAAATAAATGGATAGTAGAAAATTACAAAAAACGGGAGGATCAACAATGATTGTATCCTTACCTAAGAAATGGGTTGACGATTCAAACCTTGACCAGGGTTCAGAAGTTAGAATAATACCTCAGCCAAATGGTACATTACTGATTGACGCAGCTTCTTCAAGCAAACCTAGAAACAAATCAATTTCCATAGATGTAAATGATCAAAAAGAGGATCATATATTTAGAGAATTAATCGGTGCATATTTAGTAGGATATGTCGAAATAGTTGTAAATGGAAAACCAAGATTGTCAGTAGCGAATCGAAAAACAGTTCGTAAATTTTCAGCTAGCGTGATTGGCGTTGAGATAATCGAGGAAGAAGGAAATAAGATAATTTTGAACGATGTTTCCAGTCCAGCTGCATTAAGCTTTAGACGCGCCGTAAAAAGATTATATAGAATTGTCAGAGCTATGTTTAATGATTCAATATTGATTTTAGAAGGTAATGAGGAACTATCAATGGATGTTATTGATAGAGATAAAGAAGCTAACAAACTTAATTGGTTCATAGGACGTCAGTTAAACACTATGTTTGAAGACTTACAATTAGTTGATAAATTAGCTACTAGTTTGTCAGATGCTAATTTCTATGGGCACGTAGCCAGATCGCTAGAAAGAATAGGAGATCATGCTTGTAGAATTGCTGAAGTGGGATACTTGGCAGGTAAAGTATCAGACACTAGTATGGTTTCTTTAGCCAAGGAAGCTAGTCAAATAATGGAAGATGCAATGGTTTGTTTCTTGAATGTAAAGGCAGTAAAAGCAACAGAGAGTATTGACAAAGGAAAGCAAATGGTCACGAAGATTCAAAAATATTACACAGCTAAACACCAGAACCCCATTGAGCATCCCCTTGAGTTTAGTACTGCTATGGATGCAATAATGCGTACTGTTGCATATTCCACAGACATTGCAGAAGCAACCATTAATTTTGCAGCACAATCTAAATATGGCTAAAAATTATTTAATAAATAAAGATACTTCAGACGTGCCCGGGGTTTTGATAGCTGTTGAAGGTGTTGATGGTTCAGGTAAATCAACTCAAATACAGTTGTTACGAGATTGGCTTTCAAGCCAAGGATTACGAGTTTATTTTAGCGAGTGGAATAGTAGTCTTTTGGTCAAGGAGGCCACCAAAAAAGGCAAGAAGAATAAGTTACTTACCTCTACTACGTTTTCTTTAATTCATGCTACAGACTTTGCTGACAGATATGAAAGGCAAATATATCCTATGCTCAAAGCAGGTTTTATTGTGTTATGTGATAGATATAAATATACTGCATTTGCAAGAGATGGAGTAAGAAATTGTGACCCTTTATGGCTAGAAAAATTATATTCTTTTGCAAGGGATCCAGACTTAATTTATTACTATGATTTACCTTTAAAAGTGTCTTTATCTAGAATTTTATCAGGCCGGCCGACACTAAAATTCCATGAAGCTGGCATGGATTTAAATTTTAGTAATGATATTATTGAAAGTTATAAATTGTATCAAGGTAAAATAAGAGAATCGTATCTTTCTATGGTTAAAAAATATAATTTTAACATCATAAACGCTGATAGAGAAATTCATGAGCTGCAAATTGATTTAAGAAATGAAGTTGAAAAAAGAGTTAATCTTTCTTCATTTAAGGAATGGCAAAATACAAATTTTGAGGTTTTAGAATGAAGAACTGCTTCACTATGCCTCCTTCAGGAGTCGATTTAAAAAATTTAAGAGGACATTTGATTGCAATAGAAGGTTTGGATTCTTCAGGTAAAACATTGCATTGTAAATATTTATCTAAATATCTTAAGGAAAAGGGCTATCCTACTAAAGTTGTTGGATTAAGTGAAAGCTTGCTTGTATCGGAAACATTAGATAAAGCCAAAAAAAGTAATATTTTGTCTCCTTTAACGAGAAGTTTATTTTATGCAACAGATTTTTATGATCAAATGGAAAAAATTATAATCCCTAATCTATTGTCGGGAAGAGTTATTATTTGTGATGGCTATGTTTTTACATTATTCGCTCGTGAATTTGCAAGGAAAAAGGATAAAGATTGGGTAATGAATGTTTTTGGAAAAGCGATTATACCTGATTTAACACTATATCTTAAAGTGAAGACTAAAACATTGGCTGATAGGGTATTGCTTACTAAAAATAGCCTTGATTACTGGGAGTCAGGGATGGACATGGGAATAGATAGTGATTGGTATAGAAGTTTTAGGCTTTATCAAAAAAAGCTCGGCAGGGAATTTAATGCACTGTCAAAGGAATATGACTTTAAAATTGTTAAAGGAGGAAGAAAGCCTAAAGAAGAAATTGATGATATTCTTAGCCATGTCAATAGATTACTGCCTGATATTTGAATATTAAACAAACAGTTATTATCATCGTTCTTTAGTAAATTTTTATGAGATTAGACGTTCCACTCTTTACTCAAACCTCAGATTTTAGTTGCGGTTCAGCTTGTGTCGGAATGGTTCTCAAGTATTTTAATTTTGTAAGTGAACTTAATAGAGATTTAGAATATGAACTGTGGAGAGAAACTAACGCAGTTGAGATGAAAGGGGCTGGTAGATATGGCGTCTGTGCACCATTATCTGTCAGAGGGCTTTATCCTCATATCATCACAGATAATCCAGGTCTCGGCTTAATAGAAAGAGCTAAAACTTATATCAAAAGCAATGGTGGAAGTGAGCATTACCTAGAATTTTTCCACGACATGCAAAAAAGAGTATGTGCACTAAATGGTACAACACAAGAAATACGTAAACCTGAACTAAAGGACATTAGAGACGCTCTTAATGCAGATCGAGTTATGATGGCGCTTGTTTCGACAATTATATTCGAAGAAGAGGATGAAGATATTCCACATTGGATTGTCATAACAGGAGAGGATAATGGAATTCTCACAGTCAACAATCCAATTGATGAAGATCAATCAAAAGCACACAGGCCAATTCACTTCGAAGACTTGTATACAAATGCAGAGAGATATCAAGAGATTACTTTAATTTCAGTTGGAACAAAAGCTATCAGCAAAGAATTAGTTCCTGAACCTCCACTTTCAGATAAATATCTAGAGTACGTTCGTTGAAAGATAGTAATAGACCAAGTAAATTCCAACAATTATCATTATGACTCCACCAGCCATTTCAATCTGGCGGGTAGAAGCTTTCAGTTTGTCAACAATAGTAGTTTCAGAGGCTGCAACCATCATAGTAAAGGCTACCATTAGAGAACCTGCAGTAATAGAGAAGATTAGGAAAACCATCAGTCCAGTAATGATTCCTTTAGTTATACTTGCAGTCAGCAGTCCAATTATAACTGGCGCAACACATCCTGCAGCTGCTGAACCATAAGCTACACCATACCAAAACAATCCAGTTTTCGTTCCAGCTTCTTCACTTGCAAAACTAAAGGTTTCCATTGATGGATTATTGAATTTTTTACCAGTAGATTGGATTCCACCTTCAATTGCAACTGCAACAGAAGCAGCAAATTTGGTGTGAAAGATATAATCATTCAAGAATTGGCGGAATGGTCGAACAATTTTCTCAAAGTCATATTCCATTAACATTGAAAGCCCTAGTCCTGCGATAATTATTCCAACAAATAATTCTAGATATCCAAGATATCCACCAATTATGCTAACAAAAGGCACTAACAAAATACCAATTAAGAGTAAAACTCCTGTTAGACCTGCTGCTGCAGCCAAGCCGTCAGGCAATGTTTCTCTTGCGGCAGTTTCATCAAATTTACCAATACGCTGTTTTTTGTTTGTCAAGTAGAAAGACATGTATCCAGGCAACATTGGAAAAGAACAAGGTGAAAAGAATACCATTACACCAGCCCCTACAGCGAAGAGATAAATCGATGATTCCTTTAAGTTTACTACGTCGCCTTGACCAGTCAGCGCTTTGTCCACTTCTGCAGTTAATTCACTTTCAGAGATAGGTCCAATGTGTGAATAGGTTATCTCCCCGTTTTTATCAATGATAAAAATTTTGGGTGTTCCAATTACATCATATGCAATTTCAATATCTCCTTCACTATCACCTAGTGCATGCCTCCAGCCATAGTTTTCAGCATAGTCTCTAAGCTCGTTTTCATCATCGTTTCCAAATACACTTACAGAAAGTATAGCTACATCATCACTGTCCATTTTTTCCGAGTAAGGTTCCAGAGCTTCTTTCACAAATTTTTCACATGGCTCACAAGTTGAAAACATGAAGTCCAAGATCACTATTTTTTCTCCTTCATAATCAGATAGAGAGAAAGTTGTTCCATCAGTGTCTTTCAGTGTAAAATCAGGGGCATTATTATCTCCACCAATCATTCCGTAGAGGATGACCGCTAAAATTAGTAAACTAACAGTTCCAATTGAGAACAAAACTTTGTTTTCGGAATAAAGTGACATATTTGTTACATTCTATTAGTCTTAAGTTTAGTAATTAAAATATACTGCACGGTGAGACTAAAGAAAGTGCAATAGCTGCGGCCACAGCTAACTTAATTGCTACTTCTAACATATTATAACATTCAAGGAAGCATATATTACACTATTGCTACGGCAAAAAAACTTATTTTCCGGTTTGCATGGTACAACTTGTGTTTGAAAGATACAAACTAACTAATGCTTTTTTCCAGGATGCTTCAGACATTTCAAATGAAAAAGGAAAAAAATTGTTGGTTATTGGTGATTCCTGTGGAGGAACATATTTTCAATTTATAACAAAATATTTTCTTGATTATGGACATGGAGATGTTACAATTGATTTGTTTGGATGTGAAAAATGTACTAGCATGGATATCAATGACATGGAAGCTTGGTCAAATTTCGAAGACGATTCTTTCGTAGTGATGGAAACAGGAACATTATCTTTTTCAAATGATATTAGGAAAGTTTTGGCTCAAATCAAGAGAGTCTCTGGTGGAGAATTTCTTTCAGCTGGAAGTACTCATGGTTTTCTGTGGGAAAATTTCACTCATAAAACTTACGATAAAAATTTGAATTATACGATATATCCTTTCGATTTCAGAAAAGATTCTTTACACAAATCCAAATCTTTACACACCAAAGAATTTTTTGAAATAGAATTTATGAAATTATAATGGCGCGGGGAGGGGGATTTGAACC
>JAYYHK010000120.1:0-5758 GCA_036148495.1 Thermoplasmatota archaeon
CTCGAGATAATTGTAATGCTAAACTAGTCTTTCCAGTTCCTGCTTCTCCATAGACTAGTGAAACTGTACCTTGTTCTATTCCACCAGCTAAGAGTTTGTCAACACCTTCACAGTTAGACGGAAGCCGAGGAATCATTATTCCATAGTTCCATACGCCGTTAAACTAGTTAGTGTGTTCTGCGTCGTAGCAGTGTTATAGCTCCAAGTGCTGATATTACTCCTAAGAAACCAAACCCTGGTAATCCACTTTCCTCAATCTCTTCAAGTAAAGCAACTGGAATGACTTCTGTTCGGCAAGTCTCTCCACCATCTTCGTCAATTGCACAAATTACAATCTCAAAAGTATCTCCTGAAGCAAACTTGTGACTTGCGTTTCCATTTTGCGTAATTAATAGAGCAGTTCCGTCACCAAAGTCAAATGTGTACGTTATCGTATCATCGCCTGGATCTGTAGCTGAGACTCTGAAATCCATAGCTACACCTTGCTCTCCTTGTGATGGAAGTGCAAACTCAGTAAAAACTGGAGCTACGTTTTGTACTGTAACCATTCTTTGTTCTATAGTAGAGCCTCCATCATCGTCACTAATTTCAACGGAAATCAAGAATTCTCCGTCGTCTTCAAAAGTGTATTGAACAAAATTGCCTTCCAAAATTCCATCTGGGAATATCCATCTTACTGAAATGTCATTCATGTCCATTGGAGCATCTTGATATTGAACATTGAAAGATACGTCATCTCCCTCATTAACTGTTTCATCCATCATTATATTCACAATAGTTGGGTTCATGTTTCTCACATTGATTTGAAAATTTACTTCGACAAAGGAACTGCCGTCATGTGCGTGAATTACTATCTCGTAATTACCTGAATCTTGGTATGTGTGGAATACTTTACGAGTATCTTCGTAAGTAGTGCCGTCTCCCATCGACCAGTTAACTTTCATGCCATCGGGCCCTTGAATGACTACCTCATATTCAATATTTTGGCCTTCGAATACAATATCTCTTCCTGTTACATCCTCAATCGAAATGCCGGGTTCACTAACAAACATATCTAGGTAGAATTCAACATAATCACCGTCTTCAGCCCGAATTTCACCATCTGTATCTCCGTCAACTAAATATTCGAGCATGGATTGGAAAATATAGTTTCCATCTCCATAATGATTAGTCCAAACAAAAGAAATATCCATATATTCATTTGATGGTAGTCTAAAGTATTGCTCTAAAGTATCAATAAGATTATCATTCTCATCAAATATATCTAGAATAAGCAGAAGATCCATTTCACAATCGCCACAGTCAGACGTTGCTAAGCTGTAAGTAACTATTATTGTATCTTCATAGTTATTTCCATCAGTATCTTCAATATCATACACCAAATCAACAAACCACGCATATTCATTGGAATCACAGTTTGCATGTACATCAAATCTACCATTGGCTTCGTTACCGTTCAACTCTGCCATCCACATGTATTCTCCACACGGAGTGTCATGGTGCATGTCCATGCCGCTCTCGTTAGTAGCCAGAGTAACATAAAATTCCCACTCCTCTTCTTCACTATTCCACTGGAAAATATCGAAATTAATATCTACGACGCCTCCATCATCAGGATCTCCTATGTAAGCAATTATGCCTACGTCGTCACAAGGTCCAGCATCGCACTCTAGTTCAAGATCACCTTCAAGGTTTTCATCTAAACCCACAGCAATTCCAACGTTAACAATATCTGAGGAATCGTGAGAATTATTTCCATGCGAGTAAAAAGAACCGGATTGAAAATGCATCATATGGTCTTCGCTATTATCGTTAGTAATATGGAAATCATACCAACCCTCTTGCAGATTCTCAACAATCCACATTCCATCATCAGAGTAACCTGATTCTATGACATTGCCTTCATAGGATAACTCAAAGAATACTTCGTTATCTGAACTAACCATTCCAATAAAGTCATTAACATATTCATCTTCACCTAAAGGAATGATGTAAGCTAAGTGTGCAATACCATTTTCTGATGAATCATCGCCATTATCGCTAATGCTTAGATAAACATCAAAAATTTCAAACGAATCTTGAAGGTATTCACCCTCATTGTACAAATATACGTAGAAATCATAAGAACTGTTGTATGATGCAGACCACTCTTGTTCGAACCAATCGTAGTTAGTACTCTCGATATAGTGATTTGTTTCGTCGGTTCCTAAATATTCGCCAGTGTTATTATCATAAATGTAGTAAATAACTGTAATAAATACTTCGCAGTCGCAAGTAGTATCTGGGTCATAGCCTATTGATATAGTGTCTGAGTCTTCAACGTTATATTCCCAATGAGAGAAATATTCTTCGGAATCTCCGCTTTCATTATGCTCAGCTCGAATGTTAAGCTGAATGTCATTATACCTTTCCCAATCTTCTAGATTACCATCCTCATCATAAAGCTCGACCATGATATCAAAAGTTCCATTGTATGATGGTGACCAATCGTCGTGGAAATTATCATCGTCTTCGTTATATATGCGATCATCCACTTCAAATGAATCTACTAAATCTCCAGTTTGGTTGTCATAAAAATCGAATGATGTTGTGACATTAAGATAACAATTACAGGTTGTATCTGGATCGTAATTAAATTCAACTGTATCATTGTTTCCATCATTGTCGCCATCAAATATGTACTGATAGATCCAATCAAAAAATTCGTTATCATCTCCTGGACCTCCTGCTCCACTTGCCTGATACAGATAAACATCTCTAATCCAAAAACCGTCTTCGTAATTCCAATTATTGTCATACAAACGAACCTGAAAATCATAAGACGAGCTATTAGTTGAAGTCCAAGATATTTCAAAGTTATCTATTTCAGTGTGATTAATTACAAAATTCTCTGAACCATAATCAACCATACTGCCGGATGAATTCATGTAAACTGTAAATTCAACATTAACGTCTAGCTGACAAGTGCACTCTGTATTAGGATCAAAGAAAATATTAATTGTATCCTCAAGATTATCACCGTCATCGTCTTCGGTTTCGTGGTCGGAACTTTCAAACCACTCATCGTAATCACAGCTTGAGCTCTCATCCTCAGTATCACATTCTAAATATACTGTAAAATTGAATTCATCTTCGAAATTCCAGTTATTGTCGTACAATGTAAAGTAGAAAGTGTAATTTGCGTCTTCAGAAGGATAAAACCTATCTATTGTGAAATTATCTACTTCAGTTCCTGTTATGTTGTGGTCGTAATAATCACCATATTGATAATCTCCATTTTCACTTATTGCATAGAAGCTTACTTGTATATCAACTGAACAGTTACAATCTGTATCTGGATTATATTCAACATATAGGTTATTAGCTATACCGTCTCCATTAGTATCGTTAGTGTGATAGCTCCAAGATTCAAAGTACTCGTCTGAATCACAAGAGACATTGGTACTGTCACATTCTAAATATACAGTGAAAGAAAAATTGTCTTCATAATTCCAATTTTCTCCACTAGTATCATAAAGATGAAATTCAAAAGTATAATTTGAATCTCTGGGTGCGTAAAAGACATCGGTTTCAAATTCATCTACTTCTGTGCCATTAATTTCATGGTCTTCGCTTTCGTAATCCATGAACATACCTGTATCTGCATCATAGATATTGTAAGAAACCATAATATCTACAGTACAATTACATTCGGTGTCTGGGTTGTATTCTACAAATATGTTGTTAGCTACTCCATCTCCATTGGTGTCTGTTGTATGATTGCTCCAAGATTCAAAATATTCTCCATAATTTGTATTCAAACTTCCATATGAATGCATCCAACCTGATTGTAACAAATCTCCGTCAGAACTCTCGTTGTACATGTTAAAAGTATAATTTCCCTCAGGAACGTCATAAAATGCTACAACCTCATCATTACCATCTCCGCCGTCTTCTTCGTATAGCGTGTTGTTACCTGCGTGGAATAACTCAACATAAACTCCATCATTAGGATACCAGTCTCCACCACTTCCGTTACCAAAAATCCTGTAGAACCCAAAATCATCGTAGTCTCCATCTTCGTCGCCATCGGCAACCCCACCAACGTGCCCTATGTCATCATCCGAGTTCGGTCCTGCGAAGACAAAGGTATGACTCAAAGCATCTATACTTTCACCATCATAAGTTGAAGACCACCTGTATTCACCAGTAGTCATATTTTTGAAAATTGCGTTACCATCGCCGTCTGTTTCTTGGTCTCCTACATCAACCCACTGAACACCTACTTTTCTTTCTAATTCAATAGTTACGTTTTCTACTTCATAGTCTTTCATATGTGCAAAAAAAGCAATATCATTATTGGTACCATCTAAATCATCAGGAATAACTCCATGATCAACTTGAATTATACCTTCGGGAACAAGAGTGGTTTCATATAGAGAAATATTTGATTCTGTAAAATTGTCTTCAAAATAAGTATAACCATTTATGTTTTCATAGAGAGAAAATTCAAAATTGAATGGTCCTTCACAATCGCCATCCCAGTCATCACAATCGTCTACAAACCATTCCATCTCAAAACTATCTTCTTCGGTCCAATAAATTTCATAATCTTCATTGTCCCCATCAACATAGTTTCCGTCGGAATCCCTAACATTCATGTTAACTTCAACATCTACATAATCAGATACATTAGTGTTAGGATCAAACGTGAATAATATCGTGTCGTACTGATCATCTCCGTCTGTATCTGAAAGCTCATAACTCCATGATTCGAAATATTCGTCGGAGTTTTGATCAGCTACGGTGTATGGTAGAACGCTTAGCACGAGAGCAAAAACTGCTGTCCATGCCAAAGTTTGCTTGCCTATTGATTTTCTTGATTGAGACATAAATACCTCGAGTTTAAGAAATCCTTAACTCTATATTTAAAGTGTAGGTTTATAATTCTGAAACAATTTTTCTGGTTATAATTGACAGTGAGTGCGATACAAAGTAAGCATCTTCCCAAGGTTTGAGATATCCAACATCAATCACATATTGAAGAAATTCTTCTTGCATTTCAAGACCCTTAGAAACTAATGCTGAATCGTCGTTATCCATCCCTTTAGCGACAAATTCAATAGGATAGCCTTCTCTGTGGGGCTGATACAAAAGATAATCTGGGATTATAGAACGACCGTGCTCTGCCTCACTCATGCAAAGTTTCCATTTTTTTCTAAGAAATGCATTTTCCATTAGACCGCTTCTAGCCTGCCTAGCTTGTTTAAGTGGTTCAGTTGCTACGTCAATAGCTACGTCATCTGGTAAGTCAGGAAGTGCTTTTTCTAGCTCATTTTCAAAAATTTCTTTAGCTCTTTGAAGATAATCCTCCGAATCTTTCTCTAGTAAAATATTACCTACTGCTCTTGCCTGTAATTCTCTAGCTAGCTCATTACCTTCCACAGGTGGCTCTTCGGATTCAATGAATTTTTTTATGAAAAAGTCTCTTTCTTCATTATTTCCAAGTAAGGCGTGACCTAAGGCAGAACCTCGCATTACTAGACAATCATCCGAATCTGCCTGGTCTTCTAGCTGCTCAATTAAAGGCGGACGCAAATGATCTGGAATTCTCATTAAACTGATCGTGACTTCATTGACTCGCCCTCTTGCCAGCGTGCCATTGCCCAAAGTAAATCTGAAAGGCGATTGAGGTAAGCAACTGCCAATGAATTATCTAATTTACAAGCTATTGCTCTCCTCTCAGCTCTTCTCACAACTGTTCTAGAAACATCTAGCA
>JAYYHK010000121.1:0-3301 GCA_036148495.1 Thermoplasmatota archaeon
AATGACGGAAACTTGTTTGACTGTTGTACATTAGCTGCAGCTGCTGCATTATCAAATGCAAAAATTCCAAACGTTCAGCACGGTGTTGCTGATGAGGATGTTGATTTACCTGTAACATGCTGGCCAATATCTTGCACTTTTGGAAAATTAGGCGACACTGTGATTTTAGATCCTACTTCTGATGAAGAAGCTGTAATGAGTGCGAGACTGACTGTAGCTCATGATGAAGACGGAAATTTGCGCGCTGCTCAAAAAGGCATGAATGGAGCATTTACAGACGCTGAAGTCAGAGAAGCTGTTAAAACTGCAAGAAAGAGCGATAATGTTTTACGTGAGGCTCTAAAAGGGATATAAGATGAGTCAAGGTACAAAGAAGGTTGGAAGTACTGGCAGATTTGGGCCAAGATATGGTGTTTCTGTTAGAAGACGCTTGGGTGCTGTTGAGAAAAAGCAGAAGCAAAAGTATGAATGCCCCTCTTGTTCTAAGACTAATGTAAAAAGAATATCAACTGGAATTTACAAGTGTAATAGTTGCGGCTATCAGTTCGCTAGCGGCGCTTATTATCCAACTAAGGAGGACTAAATGGTAAATTACAAATGTGCTTCTTGTGGCACTCGATTGGACATGGACTTAGAAGTCCTGGGTCTTACTTGCCGAGTATGTGGTGAGAAAATATTTTACAAGATAAGACCATCTACCAAAAAGACTGTTGTTTCTGATTAATGAAAGCCCAAGTTAGCTTGAAAATGGGAGCTAATTCCAAACATATAGCTAGAGCTTTGATGGACGAAGCAAAAGATGGTTTACCAAAAGTAGAAGTTGAAGTGATTCCTGCTGGAGAAAAAGTTAAAATAGAAATTGAAGCCGAGGATTTTACAAGCTTAAGGGCTGCACTAAATTCCTTTTTAGGATGGGCTTATTGTGCTGATGGAGTTCTAGATAATGGATGAAATAAATGAAGGAAATATTCAGGAGAAGATCAACCTTTTCCAACAAATGCAGCAACAGGCTCAAGCGTTAACTCAGCAAACTTCCCAGATAGAGATGTCTGTAAATGAAATAGAAAGAACACTTTCTGAAATAGGGAATGCAGACGAAAAAAATACTATGTATAGAGCTATAGGCTCAATTATGCAAAAAGTAGAAAATATTGAAGATCTTAAAAAGGAACTAAATGAAGAGAAAGAAACCTTAGAGATTAGAAATAAAAGCCTTAAAGGTCAAATAGATAATTTAAACAATCAAATTTCAGAGATGCAAAATAAGTTGACTCCAGTAGTTCAAAATTTACAGGAAAACAAAGATCAAAATGCTCCTCAATGATAATTCTAGAAATTTATTTGAAAAAAAATTATTACTTTTAATTCACCACCATGCTGATGTTGACGCTGTAGCTTCAGCAATAGCTTTGCAGACTGTATTCAAAGATGCCGTAATATGTGCCCCTGATAGAGTTAGTTCACATGGACAGAAAATAGCGGAATTTAACGAAGCTGAGATTTTAATGAATTCTCCGGAGGAATGGGGAGGGACCGTGGTTATTTTAGACAGTCCGAACCCAGAGCACTGTAGCCCAGTACCTATAACTAAACACATGATTGTTATCGATCACCACACCAAAATTGAAGGGTGGGATGAAGGAACTGAGATTATTCACCAACCAAATAAGACTAGCACCGCAGAAATAATAATACAAATAATTAATGAATTAGGCTTAAAAATTAATAAGAAATGTGCAAATGTATTACTTGCTGCGATTTACACTGATACAGGACAATTTAGGCATGCGAACAATGAAACCTTTAGTTCAGCAAGTATCCTGTGTGAGAATGGAGCCGAACCACAAGAAGTCATTACACTTTTGGATAGTGAAAGACCAATCATTCAGAAAGTAGCTTTTCTGAAAGCAGCTCAAAATATGAAATGGATTCAATATGGTAAGTGGATTATTGCCACTAGTATAGTAGGGTCATTTGAATCTGGAAGTGCAAGACATATGATCGTATTAGGTGCAGATGTAGCAATTGTAGGGTCAAGTCAAAAAAATGGTGAAATGAGACTATCTACTCGAGCTTCAAACCAAATAGTTTCAAAAGGTTTCAATTTAACCCAAATTTTAGAAAAAATATGTGAAATAAATCAAGGATCTTCCGGTGGGCATCCTGGTGCTGCAGGTTACAATGGAGCCGGAGATACAGAAGCAATAATCGAAATAGCAAAACAAGAAACTATTGAAAAAATAAGGGAACTATCTTAACCGTAGCTTCCCTATAGCTTTCTGTGAAGTATAGCGCAATTTTCCAAGTTTATGGTCTAATTATGGCAAATTTGCTGCTAATTATGGGTGGCCAATTAGGATACCTGTACATTGTAGGGCCAATCTCAATGGAGGAAGGAAATACGATGTCTTTACCTGAAATCCCATTCATTGGATTTTTGATAATGATTCTAATGGCTGCGGGGTCAATGATTATCGTTGCAATTTTACAAAAAATGCCTGCTCCCGTCAGATACGTTACAAGTAATCTTAAACCTTACACAAAGAAAATTGAAAAGAACATCGATGACACGTCAGGGAAAAGCTACAGATCTGAATACCCAGGTCAGTTTAGTTCAAAATCTGGTAAAATGTTCTACAGTAAAGGAGAAAATACTGATGATTTAAATTGGGGTGGATTAAAGCCAGTATCTGAGCAGGCGAGCTTCAAATTAGGTTCTATTCAAAGACAGGTCTTACAACTGCCAAAATCAGGCGTACTTTTCTTTTTATTTCTGATGTCCCTTGCTCTAGGATTAGTAGCTCTAACCGAAAGAGGACCTTTCATCTTTCTCTTCCCAATTGCATTTGTAATAGCATTTGCATTTCCTGGTTTAATATGGGTCAGCTATATTTATTCAAGAACTGTTACTTCTCCTGAACCTCAAAGACTAGTTTTGATAGCTCTCGCATGGGGTATGTTTTCTACACTCCCCTCCAGTTTGCTGAATGATTTGGGATCTAGAATAGTCGATGTTAATCAAAATGCCTTACTTGGAAAAGGTGACTTCGGGACGCCTGAACTAATTTTAGTATCTGTAATTGCTCCGTTTGTAGAGGAACTTTTGAAACCTGTTGGACTAATTTTTATCTTAAAGCGATTAAAAACTCCGTATGAGGGTGTATTGTATGGTGTTGCGTGTGGAATGGGATTTGCGATAATTGAAAATATGTTGTATGAATTATTTATTCTATTATGGTACGGATCTGATGCATGGACCTTGAACGCATTTGTTAGAGGAATAGGCTCTACTGTATTACAC
>JAYYHK010000122.1:0-4652 GCA_036148495.1 Thermoplasmatota archaeon
ATTACTGAGACCGACTAATACTTTAAATACGGCACAGTCTGGCCGCCAATCTGACTTTAAGAAAGACTATGACAAAGAAGCAAATTTCAAGAAAAAGCAACTCCGAATTAGTCAAAACTATAGACGAGTTGAAGAGAGCATCGAGAGAAAACGATGCACCTATCTGGAAAAGTATTGCTAAAAAACTGGAAGGGCCGAACCGTAACTGGCCAGTAGTAAATGTAAGTAAAATTGAATATAATGCTTCTAAAAATGGCAAAGTGGTAATTCCTGGAAAGTTAATGGGTAGCGGAACATTAAGCAAAAAAGTAACTGTTTCTGCTTACAGTTTTACCAAATCTGCTGTTGAAAAAATTGAAGGTGCCGGAGGAAAATGTATGATTTATAATGAGTTCATTAAAAAGAACCCTAGTGGAAAAGATGTTGTGGTGATTGGATAATGAAAATAATTGACGCTAGTGGTTGTATCATGGGAAGATTAGCCAGTCACGCAGCAAAAAGTTTGCTTAACGGAGATGAAATCCATATTATTAATGCAGAGGAAGCTGTAATTTCAGGAAACAGAGACAGCGTAATTGGAGAATACGTTGAAAAAAGACAATTAAACCATCCAAGAAAAGGTCCATACTATCCACGCATGCCTCACATGATGTTAAAGAGAGCTGTAAGAGGAATGATACCTTACCAAAAGCCTCGCGGAAGAGAAGCACTCAAAAAATTACGAGTTGACATAGGAAAACCTGCATCTATTGGAGACGCTAAGGTTGAAACTATTGAAAAAGCGCGAATGAATGATAATACTAAATACGTGTCACTTGGTGATGTGTCTAAAATATTAGGAGCTAAATTCTAAAATGGCAAAAGTCATTCACACTAGTGGCAAAAGGAAAACTGCTATTGCAAGAGCTACTTTCAAATCAGGTAAAGGAAGAGTTAGAATAAACAACAAGCCTGTAGAATTTTACCAACCTGAATTAGCAAGGCTAAAAATTCAAGAACCTCTTGAATTGGCAGGAAAGCAAAAAAACCGCGTAGACATTAATGTTAATGTAGCAGGCGGAGGAGTTATGGGGCAAGCTGAGGCTACAAGGACTGCTATAGCAAGAGGAATTGTAGAATGGTTTGGTGATGAAGATTTACAAAGGTTATTCCAAAGTTATGATCGTGCACTATTGGTAAACGATACCAGACGTAAAGAACCGAAACACCCTCTAGGACGGGGAGCAAGGAAAAAGAGGCAAAAGTCTTACAGGTGATCAAGCAATGTTAGTACCAGTCAGATGTTTCAGTTGCAATAAAATAGTAGGCGGGGCATACGAAGAGTTCGTTGAAAGGAAAGAAAGCGGTGAAGATCCTGCAAAAGTAATGGATGACTTAGGAATCAAGAGATACTGCTGTCGTAAAATTTACGTATCTCACCTAGACTTGATTGACGAATTACTACCTTACGATTAGTTTTTTACCATACCTTAGAATTTGTTGTCGAGGTCCCGTGGGGTAGCTTGGCATCCTTGTACCTTGGGGTGGTATAGACTCCAGTTCAAATCTGGGCGGGACCACCATGAAAAATATTAATAGAAATACTTAGTTGCACTGCCATGCAATGCCCAAAATGCGAAAATAGACAACTAGAGAAAAAATCTACAACCACGGGCGTTGAACTCGATACGTGTAGAAGGTGTGGCTCAGTTTGGCTAGATAGAGGTGAAATTTTCCTGCAATTACCTTCTAAACAAATATCTTCCTTCAACAAAGCTATTGAAAATGCTATTGAACAAAAAGAAAAATCTGGATATTATTCCCCCAGAACTAAAAAGGAAATGTATAACATAAAAGAATTTCCAGTAGAATCAAAACAGTTTTTTGTAGATGATAACCGAAATATTTGGGCCACAGAAAATGGAATCAACAACTTAAAGCAGAAAAGTAGTTTCATGCTGAATTGGGCTGAATCATCTGCGCCAGCCACAAGATATGTCAAGGCATTGCCTAATTTAATTTTATCATCTACGATTACTTTTGGTGCACTATATGGATTAGTAGCCCTTGCGTTGATTACAATATCTCTTTTATTCGAAGCTGATAATAGTACGTCAGGGGAACAGGGAATATTCGTAGGTGCTAGCTTACTTGCTATATCTTTTGTTATAACAATCATTGGTTTTTTGCTGGGGCCATTTATTATGGACCTACAACTAAGATGGTTGTTTACTGTAGAATGGCAAGAATCAAGCCAACTGCCGAAGGCTCTTGAAAATTATCTCAAAGGTATATCAACTAAACAAAATATAAAAATTCCATATATGGGAATTATCAATGATATGGCTCCGAATGCATTTACCTATGGGCATACACCAAATAATGCTCGTATCGTAATTACTAAAGGATTGTTCGAATTACTCGAAGAGGATGAACTCAATAGTGTGGTAGGTCATGAAATTGGACATGCAGTGCATTGGGACATATTGTTAATGAGCTTTGCACAAATGGTTCCCATATTCTTCTATTATATATACAGAGCATGCATCGAAGCAGCTCATAAAGCTGGTAAGTCTGGAAAAGATGGAGCAAAGGCAGCACCTCCCTTTTTTATAATTGCAATTGGCTCCTATGTTGTGTATATAATTGCACAATACCTAGTTCTTTATTTTAGCAGAGTTAGAGAATACTATGCAGACAGATTTGGTGCTGAAAGTGTAGGCAGTGCTTCGGCTCTTTCGGGAGCTCTTGTTAAGATTGCTTACGGCCTCGCTGGAAAAAGGGATGCTGATAGTAGAAGTGAAGAACAAAATTCATCTACTGTGAACTCAATTGGTGCTTTAGGAATTTCCAATACTGAAAGTGGCCAAATGCTAGCAGTTACTACAGGGAACAGTACAGATTATGAGTGGGATGGTAAAACCGAATATGACATTAATAAAAATAGTATTATGGGAGCTATGAAATGGGATCTCTGGAACCCATGGGCAACATTTTATGAGTTAAATTCTACCCATCCCTTGACTGCAAAAAGATTATTACACTTGAGTAGACAATCTGAAGAACTTGGAGAAGAACCCTACATTACATTTAACTTATCTAAACCTGAATCTTACTGGGACGAATTTATTCACGACATAATAATGATATTTTTCCCTTGGCTAATGATAATTGGTTTTTTTGTAGTACCAACATATGACAACCCAATAATTCACCCTGATTACTGGCTATCAATGGGAATCATACTTTTTGGCTTAGGCTATCTTTACAAATTATATTTCAGATATCCCAATTCAATTTACCCTGAAATGTCTGTAGAGACTCTTCTACACCAGGTAAAGGTGTCTGACATAAGACCAATACCTTGCACTGTAAAAGGTACCGTGAGAGGGAAAGGTATTCCTGGACTCATATTTTCTGATGATTTAGTCTTACAAGATGACACGGGGATTATATTCCTTGACCATAGACAGCCTCTCGCAATATGGGAATGGATATGGGGATGGTTGAGAGGAGATTCGATGATAGGAAAAGAAATTACAGTGCAAGGTTGGTACAGGCGCTCGCCTATGCCCTATATCGAAATAAATAAATTCACAGTTGGAAACAAAACTCGAAGATCTTATCTATGGATTTTTCGATATCTAACGGGTATCGTAATCACATCAATAGGAATACTCATGATAGCTGGAATAGTATAATTACAAAGTTAAACAGAGCGAACCCACTATACCTGAGTCTTTACCCAACATCGGTTCAGAAATTAAACTAGATAATGGACCTAAAGGTGTAAAATCATTCCACATGCTATTAACATTAAGTCTAATCATTCCAAAGAGTTGCCGTTGACTCATAACGCCTCCACCCAAAACAATCTTGTTAGGAGAATGATTTGATATAATATTAATTACTCCATATGACAACAATTTTGCTTCTTCAACCCACGCTTCATGATCCGGAGGAAAATCTCTCACATTATCGCCCCACCTATGGATTAGAGCTGGGCCACTTGCCAAACCTTCCCAACAACTACCATGAAACCTACAAATACCTTCTATTTTTTCTTCATTTGGAATAAAAATATGTCCTGCTTCCAGATGAAAATTTCCGATATAAGGACTACCATTATGTAGTACGCCAACACCAATTCCAGTTCCAACTGTAATATAAACAAAAATACGTGAATCTTGTCCTGCACCATATGTGTATTCACCTAATGCTGCTGCATTAACGTCTGTATCTATTCTAACATTATCGCTAACGGATGACAACTCGTGAAATATATTGACTCCTTTCCAGCCTATCTTACTATCAGATAATATAAGACCGTAATCATCGGAACTAGAATCTAGAACTATTGGTCCAAAACATCCAACTCCCATTGAATCCACATTATATTTAGCAAAAAATGAGTTTATCTGAGAAAATGTAGATTCCGGATCTCTTGTAGGTATTGTCTCCTTTGATACAATGTCCATTGGACTGTAACCTACAGCAACAATACATTTCGTACCGCCAAGTTCAATGCCACCAATCATAATCAAGGAATAAGTTAGATTTAGTTAAAGTTTCCGCACAAACGCAATGGTGCGGGGGGAGGGATTTGAACCCACGTACCACTAAGGACTGGGACCTAAACCCAGCGCAATTGGCCTGGCTATGCGACCCCCGCT
>JAYYHK010000123.1:0-3808 GCA_036148495.1 Thermoplasmatota archaeon
TACAATTAATCCCGAGACTGGTAATACTTTAACAATGTTTGAGTTTAATGACTTGTCTTTTGACTCAGATGGCGATATCGAAGAGTGGTTATGGAATTTTGGTGATGGTAATTCTTCTACCGAAGAAGAACCTTATCATTATTTCTCTCATCCTGGCTATTATAACGTTACATTAACACTGAAAGATGATCAAAATGGGTTCAATTCATCCACAATTTTGATATATGTTGAAAATTCGCCTCCAGACCCCGATATTAGGATAGACGAAGGAATAATTATTGGTCATAATAACTGGAAAGTACCAACTGATAGATACATTCGCATTGATGCTGGAGAGTCAACGGACAACGACAATAATTTACTAAATTATGAGTGGGAATACAATGGTGAATTAATTGAAGGGCAGTATATTGATTTAATTTTTTCAGACGAAACATACATCTTGGATTTAACTGTATCCGATTCTAGAGGCGGAAGTGCAACAGAAAAATTTACTTTAACAGGTACTAATGTTCCTGTACTAATTTTAAATTACGAAAATTTAGACATCGTAGTTAACCAGAACAAAGAAATAATTAGCAGTAACAACTTTGGAGATGTTAACCTATATCATTGGGAAATCTATTCAGTAAACGAATCAGGATTGAAAATAGTAGAACAAGAAATTAATACAAATACATCTAAATTTATTTCGTTTGAAAAAGAGGGGAATTACGAACTTATTGTATCAGCGAAGAGTTCTGAAAACGATTTATGGACAGATAGAGCGAAAATCAACATTACAGTATACAACAGACCAATTGCTTATTTTGAATTTGACAACGAGATGAATGAAGATACATGGGTTGATTTTAATGCAAGTAAATCAGCCGGTTTAGAATTAAATTACATATGGACATTGGATGGTAACATTTTGGATAGTAACAACGCAGTAATCTCGACTTATATTGATTCAGGGGGATATCATGTTATGAATTTGACTGTTGAACAGTCACCGGTTGGCGTGGCATATTATGAATACGAAATTTATCTTAATTCAAAGCCTACTGGAGTCCTGCAAACAACTCCTGCAATACCTAGAGTTGGAGAAGATTTCGAAATGTATTTGAATGCTTTTGACGTGGAAACTGACGCAAACATCGAAACATTAAAAATTAAAATTCTTGATAGCAAAGGAAACCAAAGGGCTGAACTAGAATACGAAAATCAAGGTGCAAATTTCAATTTAATATTTGAAGTAGAGTATGCTGGAGAAATAATCCTAGAATATTCTCTAATTGATGATGATGGAAATCGTAATCAAAGCAGCACCAGCGTTGATGTAGTAGGTTGGGCAGACGTATTCATTGATGATATTCAAATAAAGGGTTCAAAAGAAAGAGGTGCAAAGCATCAGATCGAAACTATCTTAACTAACTACAACGAAACATATAATAATTCAAATAGTTATAATGGACACATTGCTATAGGATATTATGAACTTTTTATTGATTCGGAATTGGTTCACACCTCTTCATTTAGTATAGAGCCTGAAAAGAGTGAAAAATTTGTATTTGAATGGATTTCTACAGCTAACTATCATGACTTCTCAGTCAAAGTCTACGTTAATGAAAACGAGGTAAATAAAGAAAATAATGACTATACTAAAAGCGAAATATTTAACTCAGAAAGAAAAAGCGGATTTTTACCTAATTTGTCTGTGATATCATCATTATTAGTACTAATTGGCTTTGCATTATTAAACCGCAGCAAGCCTAATTAAGCTGCATTGGATGGTGAAACATGAGTGCAGCACCACCTCAAATGAGACGAATTCCTGATGAACAATTTTTTGATTTACGTAGTTGGAGTGCTGATAAAGCTGAAGATTATGGAGAAAAAGCTTCAATGCTTGTCCACACTATATTACTTAGTAAAAGTGAACAAGTAAATCGAATAACGTCCGAGCTGCACGACGGTAATATAGTGTTAATTGATTTTACACCATTAACTTCGGACCACGAAACCTTGCATAAAATTTTAGCTGAGTTAGAAAGAGCTATTGCAGATATAGATGGTGATCTTGTCGGAGTTAGTCAAAAATGGATATTGGCAACGCCTAATGGTGTTAGGGTCTCGAGAGAAAAGTTGAAAAGTTAAAATGAACATTGCAGTCATTGGAACTGGGATGGTTGGACGATTAATTGCTGTAGAATTATCTAAAAAATATCCGGTCTATGCAATTGATAACAATAAAAATAATTTAGATAAATTAAAGAAATATAATGCTAAAATAATTACCAAAAAGATAGATGTTAAAAATGAAGATTTCTTGAAGTCCTTAGATGACGCTGAACTAATTGTTAATTGTGTTCCAGGATTCATGGGTTTTGAAACATCTAAAAAGATTCTTGAAAAAAAAACCTGTGTTGACATCTCATTCATGCCTGAGGATTGTAATTATCTGAAGACAGTTGCTGAGAATGCTAACACTGCACTATATCCGGACGTAGGAGTAGCTCCAGGCTTAAGCAATATGATTGTAGGGAACTTGATAAGTAAAAATAAACTTAAAGAGGTCAAAATAATGGTTGGAGGCTTACCTCTAGAAAAAAAACCTCCTTGGAATTACAAAGCTCCCTTCTCACCAATTGATGTAATTGAAGAATATACAAGGCCTGCAAGAATTAAAGAAAATGGAAATATAAAGGCAGTAAAAGCGTTAACAGGATTAATCAATTTTGAGTTTGAAAATGTTGGAAAATTAGAAGCTTTTTTGACAGACGGATTAAGAACTCTTCTAACTTCAGATTTAACAAAAAATATTCCAACTTTGTTAGAATATACTATAAGATATCCTGGCCATTCCGAAATGATCACTGAATTAATAAAAAATAACAAATTGGACGATACTTTGAAACCCTATGACGGAAAAATCACAAGTCAAAGAGAGATAACATCCAAAGAATTATTCAAGGAATGGAAACTTAACAGGAATGATAGAGAATTTACGCTCCTGATAATTACAGCAATAACTGATAACGATAAAGAACTATCTTGTGTTGTATATGATGAGTGGAGAAATGGATGGAGTAGTATGTCAAGGACAACTGGATTGACTGCGTGTGCAGTTACTAATCTTATAATTGACAAAGACATAAAGAAAACAGGATTAATTACACCTGAAGATATAGGAAAAAACCAAGATTATTTTGATTACATATTGGATTACCTAAAGGGAAATGAAATAAAAATTAATTTCTCAAATGACTAAAATCTTTTAAGGAAAGAAGAAAAGCTATGAATGCTAAGAATGCTCCTAGCAGGAAAGCCTCTTGCTCATTATAATGAAGTAAAATTTCGCCAACTGAAATACTTCCAACTCCTCCTCCCAACAGACTAAATGAACTCAATAGACCCATTGTTCTAGCTCTAAGTTCATACGGAACAGTATCTGCAACAATGGCACGAGCTCCTATGAAGAACGTCATGTAAATCGGAATCGTAAAAACGATTACTATCAAAATAACATTTTCTGTTAAAGAGTATGTCAACATTGATATAATTACGAAAATGGATGAAAGACGTATAGCCATCTCTCTTGGATATTTATCAACAAGTTTGCCTGCAGAAGGTGCCGTCACTGCATGTATAATCCCACTTCCAAGCATAATAAGTCCCATAGAGCTGCTCGAGCCTGTAACTTCTGTCAAATAAACAGGAGATATTGTCAAAAAGAACATATAACCCATGAAAAGAATAAATGTAATCATAAATAGTCTATAAAGACGCCTAAAATATACCGTAAAATTCTCATTATCAGCCACAA
>JAYYHK010000124.1:0-5993 GCA_036148495.1 Thermoplasmatota archaeon
CCAGGATCTGCACTATCTGTTGTTTTATCGACGGTCATTGAAATTCCATAACATTGAACTACAGTTGCACTAAACTCTTGCGACTGTGTTTGTGATGAATCTCCAACAGAGGTGACTGTCATTGAGAAACCGTGCTTAGTTCCAGCCGCTAATCCGCTAGGAACTGTCATCTCGACGTTGAATGAATGAACTCCATTTTCAGCCTTAGGGAGTATATCTTCAACTGTGATGTCATCAGCACCGGTAATACTCCACGCGGCTGCTACGGCATCTGCAGTGTCAAATGAAATTGCAAAATCATCTGGCAAATTACCAAAGTTCTTTATGTTAACATCCCAGTCGACCTTGAAATCTTGATCTGAACAACCATTATCAACATCTTGATTACCTGATCCTTGAACACTAACTGCAAAATTATCTTGAACAATTGCTTCAAATTCAACAAAATCTATGATTCGATCGTCAGATACTTGGAAGGCCAATACTGAGTTACCAATATATGAAGATGCCAATGCATAGCTTCCTGATAATGATACTTGTACTTCGAAATCGTAAGATTCTCCTGCATTAATGTATCCAATTGTTGCTTCCATTTTCATTTCGTCCCAGGATTGATCGTTACTGTCAATTCTCCATCCGGGTGTAGCTGAGTTGTAAGCTATTGTTATTGTATCACTTAGTGCTACTGGATTTCCATTTTCATCAAGCTTATTATTGTGAATGGTTATAGTGTAGGTATGACAATTAACTGCAGTATCGCAGTCTTCACCTACAGCTTCAGATTCTGTAAATGATTTTGCTGTGGTGTCATCTGTACTAAATGTCCAATCTGATACAATTACTTGTGCATTTGTATCAAGAGAAGTAGAGTTTGAAGAACTTGCAGACACTACCATCTCAACTGCATCTCCATTTGTGACATCCCCCTCAATCATTACAGCAATACAAAAATCTAAAGTTTCTGAAAGTGTACCAAAATCATGACTGCCTGTACCAAAATCATCACCATCATCTACTGCACAGGAAGAACCATCCCAAGCTCCAATGTAAGCTTGGTCGGCAGTCCAGCCTTCTTCAGCAAAAGATACCGTGATTGTTAAGTTGTCATCAGCATCGGCTGAATTACTTGATACGCTTCCTGTGAACATTGCATGTCCATATTTTGCGCCATATGAGGTTAGACCTTTATCTCCAACTAATGTTACTGATAAGTCTTCATCTCCTGCGCTTACATTAGGCATTACTAAAACAGATGCAATCAAAGCTAAAGTAGCTATAAATGCACCCAATTTGTTTATGTTTTGTTCCATATTTTCACCTTTTTTTCGACCTATTACACCTTTAACTATCGGTACAAGGTAACTAAACTCATTGTAACACGTATTTAAAAAGCTTCTGAAAAAAATAAGGTCTTAGCATAGGTAAGTCCTTTGACAATCATAACTTAGTAAGTCTTTTATAGTTGGACCACTAGCGAATATTCTAATTTCTTAGTAACTAGGAAGGTTAAAAATGCGAGAACATTCAAGATTCGAAAAAGCCAGAGTTATAGGTGCAAGAGCATTACAAATTTCAATGGGTGCTCCTGTAGATATTAAAGTACCTGAAGAAATCATCGACCCCGTTATTATTGCACAAATGGAATATGACACTAATGCAATACCTATAGATATTGTGGATCGAGAAAAGAAGTGATTATCAAAGACATTAAGCTTAGAAAAATAATCGATTCCAGAGGTAATTCTACTGTAGAGGCTGACATTTCAACCAATGAAGGTTTTGGAAGAGCAGCAGCTCCTGCTGGAGCTTCAACTGGAACATTTGAAGCCCAAGCTTGGCCTGAGAATAACGTTGATTTGGGAATAAGAAACGCAAGAAAAAAGCTTATCCCATTACTAACTGGAATACCTGCTAACGATCAAAAAGCGTTTGATAATATTATTAAAAACGAAGATGGAACAAATAACTTACAGAATGTAGGAGGAAATATCTCTGTTGCTTTATCCTTAGCTTGCGCCAAAGCTGCTGCAGATTCAAAAAACATTCCACTATTTGAGCACGTAAGTAAAACTAAATCCTACTCTATTCCTGCACCTATGTCTAATGTTCTGGGAGGTGGAGCCCATGCTATCGGAGGAACAGACATTCAAGAATATTTGGTTACATCATTTGACAACGACGTAAACACAGCGATTGAAACTAATGCTGCAGTACACAAAGAAGTTGCAAAGATTTTAAAAGAAAAATTTCCTAACATAGCTCTTGGAAAGGGAGATGAAGGTGCTTGGGTAGCTCCTTTGGAAAATGTGGAAGCTCTTGAGCTTGTGACAAAAGCTGTTGATAATGTACATAAAGAAACAGGAGTTGAAATTAGAACCGGTTTAGATGTTGCCGCAAGTGAATTTTACAAAAATGGAAAATATGTTTACAAAGAACAAACACTAACACCTGAAGAACAAGTTGACTTCATGCTAGGATTAATAGAGGAATACGATTTGCATTCAGTTGAGGACCCTCTTGACCAGAATGATTTTCAATCATGGGCCTCTTTAACCGATCAAACTGATTCTCTGATTATAGGTGATGACTTATATGTTACCAACTCAGATAGACTAAAACAAGGCATTGATATGAAATCTACAAATTCCATTTTGATTAAACCAAATCAAATAGGAACCTTAACTGATACCGTTAAAACTGTAGAGCTGGCAAAGAATTCGGACATGGCTACCGTAATTTCACATCGTAGCGGTGAAACCACTGATACATCTATATCTCATCTTGGAGTTGCCTTTGAATCTCATGCCATAAAAACCGGAATAATGGGTGGCGAAAGGATTGCAAAGCTTAATGAACTGGTCCGAATCAGCGAGAAATTCATATGACCGAAGTCGAAGCAAAAGAACTGCTCATCGATGAGGATACTTTCCTCACTTGTGGAGTCCATATTGGAACCAAACAAAAGAGTAAGGATATGGAGCCTTATGTCTACAAAGTTAGAGACGACGGATTGAGAATACTAAACGTTAATATGACCTCTGAAAAAGTCGTCGAAGCTGCTCAATTCCTCAAAGATTTTGATCCTAAGGATGTACTCGTAGTGTCTGCAAGACAATATGGATGGAAACCTGCAACTAAGTTCGCAGAAAACTGTGGATTCGAATGTATTGCTGGACGCTTTACGCCAGGTAGATTAACAAATCCTGAAATGAGATTTTTCATCGAACCTAAAGCTATCGTACTAACTGACCCTGCTGCAGATGCGCAAGCTTTCAGAGAAGCTACGAATATCAAAATACCTGTAATTGCAATGTGTGATTCAAACAATTTGACGGCTAATGTAGATATTGTGATTCCTGGAAACAATAAAGGAAGAAGGTCTCTAGCTCTAATTTATTGGTTGTTATCAAGAGAAATCTTGAGGATAAGAGGTGAATTAGGTGCTGATGAAGATCTAGAAGAAACAATAGACGATTTCGAAGCTCCATTAATTTAGATTAAAAGGTTTTCTTTTTAACAAGTAAGCCATAGGCACACTGTGTGGATAATCGAAATATTATATTTCATTTACATTTTAATCAGACTTAGATTAGAAATTCCCTTTTACTCACAAGAAGAATATCGCAAAAATGTAACGAATTGGTGTAGAAGGCTAATGAAGCGTTACAACACAAAAATCTATGTATACGGAAAACCTCAACCCGGCTTTCTAGTTCCAAATCACACAAGCTACCTAGATCCTATACTTGTTCTAGCTTTGAAAGCGGGTGGAGCTGTTGCTAAAAGAGAAATTAAAGATTATTTACTGTTCGGACCTATAGGTCAAAAGCTTGGAGTTTTATGGGTAAAGAGGGAAAAGGAAAAATCGAGAAGTAGTGTAATTGACCAGCTGAATAAGTGGGATGCTGTGAATAAACCTCTGTGGATATTCCCTGAAGGAACAACTTCTCCGTTTGGAGAACTTTATCCTTTCAAAATGGGCGTTTTCAAAGCTGCTGAAAATAGTGGAATGCCGATACAGCCACTGGTATTTTGCTTTGACAATCCAAGTGTAGATTGGTCTAGTAATGGAAATGATAAAGACGTCTTTGGAAGTATGATTGATTTCTACAGGAATAAGATTAGAACAAATGTTTACTGCTTTTGGTTAGAGCCAATGACAATTAAACCTGGAGAAGCTAAACAAAAATCTGATGAATTACACGCCAAAATGCTAAAATATATTAAACGCTTCGAGAAACCAAGAAATGAGTAAGAAACGATGGGAGGATGAGACACTAAAGCCAACTTTAGAAAAATACCCAGAAAGAAAAGAAGCTTTGTTAGATAGTAGAGAAAGGCTGAATGTTCCAGATGACGTGGAAAATACGGTATCCGAATTTCCTGGTACTTTCCCATACACCCGAGGAATACATCCTACTGGATATCGTGGTAAAATGTGGACTATGAGGCAGTACGCTGGTTTTGGTACCGCTGAAGAAACAAACAAACGTTTCAGATATTTACTAAATGAAGGTCAAACTGGATTATCTGTAGCATTTGATCTACCTACACAAATTGGATATGATAGTGATGATCCCATGTCACAAGGTGAAGTAGGGAAAGTGGGGGTTGCAATTGATACTATTGAAGACATGAAACAATTGTTTGACGGAGTACCGCTTGATACTGTTTCAACTAGTATGACAATCAATGCTCCAGCATCAATGTTGTTAGCTATGTATGTTGCTACTGGACAATCTCAAGGAGTAAAGGAGTCTCAACTCAGAGGAACAATACAAAACGACATTTTGAAAGAATACATTGCTAGAGGAACATACATTTTCCCGCCTGAACAGTCAATGAGATTAACTACAGATGTGTTTGATTATTGTAGTAAAAATATTCCTAAATGGAATACAATTTCTGTTTCAGGTTATCACATCAGAGAAGCTGGGTGTAGTGCTGAACAGGAATTAGCATTTACAATTGCGAACGGAGTTACTTACGCAAGAGCTGCTGTTGAAAAAGGATTAGATGTAGATGACTTCGCACCGAGAATGGCCTTCTTTTTCAATGGCCATAATGATTTCCTTTATGAAATAGCAAAATTCCGAGCTGCAAGGCAAATCTGGGCTAGGATTATGAAAAAAGAATTTAACGCTAAAAATCAAAAATCATTAATGCTAAGATTTCATACTCAAACAGGAGGTTCTACACTTACAGCACAACAACCTCATAACAATGTAGTTAGAACTGCCATTCAGGCATTGTCTGCAGTTCTTGGAGGTACACAAAGTTTACACACAAATTCCATGGATGAGGCATTAGGATTGCCTTCTGAAAAAGCTGCTAAAGTTGCGCTCAGAACTCAACAAATTATTGCTGAAGAATCGGGTATTCCATTTACAATAGATCCACTGGCTGGGTCTTACACTATCGAAAGTATGACTGAGGAATTGGTATCGAATACAATGGAAATATTGGAGAGAATTGACACTAATGGAGGTATGCTAAAATGTATCGAAGAGGGTTGGGTTCAGTCACAAATCATGGATTCGGCTTACAAATACCAAAGGGAAATTGAAGAGAAAGAAAGAATAATTGTAGGCGTTAACAAATATCAAGAAAATGAAGAAAACAATGATGAAGTTACTAAAATCAATGAGGATTTGATTGTAGAAAAAATAGGTAAATTAAGATTGCTGAAAGAAAAGAGAGGGAATGTCGAGCAACATATAGATAAAATTTCACAATATGCAACTACTGATGAAAACTTAATGCCTTTAATAATTGAGGCTGTAAATGCAAAAGTAAGTTTAGGAGAAATTTGCAATGCTCTCAGAAAGGTATGGGGTGAATACAAACCTAAAGATATCATCTAATTCTCAAGAAATTTTATGTAATGCCTTGCTAGTCGTAGATAAGTGGCGAAGCTAGGCTAGTTTGGTTAAACTGGGGGATTGTGGTTCCCTCGTCCCGGGTTCGATTCCCGGGCTTCGCCCCATTTTTTA
>JAYYHK010000125.1:0-8418 GCA_036148495.1 Thermoplasmatota archaeon
AAAAAAATGGAATTGCGCGAGAATTATTTCCTTCCATGCTTTGCGACGAAGCCCCCTCTATATGAACAAGAGTGTTTCAGAATTTTGAATGTACAAATCTGACAAAGCCAGATGTAAATAGAGAATATCCAGTTATTACAACCAAATACATTATAGCAAAATTATTATTCAATACGAAGCGAATCATAGTTCCGAGGAGAATTATTGCCATCCACACTCTCAAACTCTTGATATGCTCGTGATCATTGTTTAACTGAATGAATCCTATCTTGTAGAATGCAGACATTATGAGCACTATAGCTATTGCATATGGCACTGAGATTTCTATGAAAGATGATTCTGAATCATGAGTTTCCATTCCCTGTACAATAAATGCGATTAGGAATACGATATCAGCGATGAAGAACTTAGGATTCACAGTTGCCCGTGAACCCTTCAGTTATAACCTTTTCACTTAGTACTCTTGAACACCATTTTCGACAGTCCAGAAGCGGTTACAACTATATCCGCCGTTTGCGTCTGAGGTGTCTCCAGAGTAAGTACAGATGTCAAAGCCACTACCAGTACTATCTCCGTTTTCCATGAAGTTTATCACACCAGAAGCACCTTCATAGTTTGTGCCAACTTGTTCAATACTATCTGTCAATTCATGGTGCTCATCGTATTCAGCAATTGCCTTACCAAGAATCATTGTAGAATCGTATGCAGTTAGAGCAAAGTATTTGATGCCGCCAACTTCTTCTGCATTATCATCATATCTCTGTTCGAAATCACCATAGGAGACAGATTCTCGAGGACTGGTGACCGTAACATCTCCTAGCATAGAATGATCTGTCATTTGGCCATAAAGATCACTTCCAGAAGCACCGTCTCCTGCAAATATCTGGCCATCCCATCCTTGGTTGTGAAGTTCTTCTATGATTCCAGCAGCATCTGTTTGGAAAGATGATAGGTAGACTGCTTCACAATTCTCATCATCAATTATTGCACTAACTAATCCACTGAACTCACTTGCGGTTTCATCATATCCTTGCATTCCTGCAGAACACAGTTCACCGTTTACTTCCCATGCTGATTTGATTGAATCAGCTAATCCAAATCCATAATCGTTAGTCATGTGTAAGATTGCCAAACTTTCGTTGGTTACTCCTGCATCTACCATCATAGCAACTCCTGCTGGACCTTGAATTGCGTCACTAGGTACAACACGGTAGAACAATGGATATTCAGCTTCGTCACTTAATCCTGGATTAGAACTGGCGTATGAAATCATTGGAATTCCGTATTCGGACAATATGTTGTTAGCTGCCATTGAAGCTCCTGAACAAGCAGCACCAATAACAGCGACGACACCTTCATCAATCAGATCTAGTGCTGCAGACTGGGCCATATCACCATCACATCCAGAATTAACTTCAATTAATTCAAAGTCAAAGTCAGGATACATATCATTCAAATCACCAATAGCTTGGTCAGCACCCCACCAGATCCCGTAAGCCAAATCTTCAACTGGTCCCGTTATTGGATTCATAAATCCAATCTTTATTGTGTTATCAAGCATAGGAATCTCACGAGATTCATTAAATGCAGTCAAATATTCGTAAGGAGTTTCTACCCAATCTTGTAAAGTTTGAGTACCGTCTGTATTTACTATAGATAAAACAGCTTCGATACGAAGTAAATCTGATTCTCCATCTTCAAGCATGTGAACATAGTAAACATCCCATAAATCAAGGTACACAATTTCGTCACTGTTCATTTCAAAATCGTATTCGATTCCATCAATCCAATATCCTCGATTGTTGAATACATCTAGAGTCAGATTACCGTAAACTCCATCACTTAAGGATTCAATTTCTAGCGCCAAGCTAATTGAATCATTAAAACCATCTCCATCGAAATCATCAGTATTATAAATTAGTGAACTTTCATTAAAGAATAATACTAAATCATCTTCTTGTTCGTCATAATAATCCTCCATGAGTTCACCCCATTGATTATTTTCGCTCATTCCCTTTGTTCTCTTAGCCCATTCGTTCTCTAGATTTGGGAATAGAATTGAAATACCAGTCATACCCGTTGTATCGATGTCATTTGGATCTCCATTAAATTCAGCTTTTAATATCATGGCAGAAACATTTGATGCAGCTCTGTCAGCGGCCATTTTCACTTTACTATCCGTAGTATACTCTGAAAGACTATTCAGTAAGTGAAGCAAATCGACAGCAGAAGAAGAATCTCCAGGTTCAACGTGGACTGAATTAGGCCTTATTGCTTCCAAATCTGAAATTAAACTAGTTGAATCTTTGAGCTCAGCTAAGGCATTTATTGAATCAATTGTATATTCAGCCATTCTCATATCTAGCATTGTAAGGGCATATGATTCAGCAACTGTCTGGCCCTGTGCTACAAATGTATCTACAATTTTTGCACCCAATTGTTCGGGAGTAGTTGTTGGATTATCAACTAACAATTGCAAAAATGAGTAATCCCATCCATTACCAGGTTCAAGAATTTCACTTCCTATCATAATATCCGAGTAAGGAGCTACAGCCTCTACAACTTCAATAGTAGACATTAAACAAGCATCAAATCCAACAATATCGAGTTTATTTTCTCCATTATTTGTTATTTCTTTCAAAGCAGAATCAATTTCACTGAGCTCTAATTTATCAGCTTCATTTCCGTAATACCAGCAATAATCAGGGCAACTTTGCTCATATGCAACTCCAGTAGCGCCAGATCCATGGTTCCATATATTGAGAGCATAATGTTCTGCAGGGTAGTTTGTTTGCGCCCATTGAACAAACTTAACAAGTTCATCGGGATCTCCCGTATTTATTTCTCCGATATCCTCTATTGCTGTACTTCCAATAACGTGGTCACCCTTGTTTTCTTTTGTCATCAAATATCTTTTTGCAGTTTCCCAATCGCCATTTGATTCATCATTCCAATCAGGTTTGTCGTAACCATCCCACCTATCAATTTGTACAACAATATTTACTTTATCAGTAGAGCCGACTCTTTCCATTTCAATCATATCTTCAATAGAAAAATATTCTAAATCAGAATCAGAAATATAGGTCATAAAAGTCCAATCTGCACCAGTACTTTCTACATTACCAGTGTATTCTCCTAATTTGGCAGATCCAATAATTTGATTTGTTAAATCATCTTTAACATCTATCTTCCAACCAGGATAAACCGGTCCAACATCATAACCATATGCTTTCATCTCGTCACCGGCAGATATTTTTCCATCTCTATCGTTATCTGAATATTTTACGGGATAAGTAGATCCATCATCGTTTTCTATTACTTCAGCTCTATTTTTCAAATTTTCATTATTGCCACTATAAGACGTATCTATGCCGTGGGCTTCTTCACCTCTCATTTTCATCCCAATATCTCCAAAACCGTTTCCTCCAACGTAGGTTGATCCAGTTTCGTCCCTAAGGTAGAAGCTTAAATCCGTTAAATCTACCTTTTCTTTTACCTTAAGTACGATTACGTAGTATACGTTATTACTATCTTGTGTTACATTGAATATAACTTCATTCTCTTGCTGAATAGTTTCTTCTTGAGTTGTATATTCTACTTCGTCTTCTAAACATCCAGTAAAGGATGCTGAAATTAGGCACAACATGAGCAAATACGCTTTGTTCATGTTGAACCTAAATCCTTTTAGTTATAAACGTTTCACTTAGAATAATCTAGCGGAGCCAATAATGTCTCCGGTAAGATCAAATTTGACATCAAGTTTCCAATCATCGTCTGCTGGACCGTTATGGCCGGTACCATAAACCATGAATTGGTCACCAGCTGACAATGTACCATCGCGATCGTTGTCAGAAAAGCGAACAGGGAACATGCTGCCGTCGTCATTTGAGACGTTGGCTGCCCTTCTCTCTAATGCTTCATCATCTCCAGTATAGGTCATGTCTATACCCATTTCTTCACCGCCCTGGAATTGCATAGCAATTTCGCCGAAGCCGTTACCGCCAACATATGTCGATCCAGTTGGGTCTTTCAAGAAGAAACTAAAGTCTTCCAGAGGTGCATTTCTTGTTACTTTAATCACTTCTACTATATACACATCATCACTTCTTTGAGATACGAAGAAAGTAGCCGTAGGGGCTGAGTTTGGTCCGCCCTCACAGTTTGGGTCATCAAATAATTCTTCCATATCATCAGTAATACCAAGTAATCCGGGAAAATCATCTTTTATATCCATCATATCGTCATAATTTATCCTATCTTGGAAAACGTACTGTACTAATTGAATTCCAGTAGCGCCTTCATTATCTACAGCAATGAAAGCAAATGTTGTGTGGAAAATTAAACCACAAACATCTCTATTAGTTACAAAATCATATTTCCAATTACTGTTTTGTAACTCTAACGTTTCATTCTGGGCAGAGGTATTGCTTATCAGTAAACCAAAATCCTCCTCTACAAAGACATCAATATTCATGTCCAAATCTAAATCAAATCCAGCATTTGCGATGCTTCCGTCAAAATCTTTTGCAGCCCAATTTACGTAGATTCCCAACCTTGCTTCATCATCATCGAATGGATCGAAAATAACATAATCATCATTACTCAACCAGACTCCTGCTGTGACATATGGAGCCATATTTGTGGCATTATCAACTCCAACAGGAGTAATAATTCCTTCATCCTCTTGAGTATTCTCGGAAGTAGTATCTTCACTTGATAGCTCCTCAGAAGAATCCTCAATGCATCCAACAAAGGATACCGAAACTAGCATTATTACAAACATAAAGGCTTTGTTCATGGCCTCTTACTATATACTTAGTTATAACTGTATTCTATCTAAACCACATACCGGTTTCTTTTATGTGTTCCTCTCTTATGAACTCTGCAATATGTCTTCCTATAGCTGAATGCCCATCTATGGATGGATGGACTAAATCATCGGAATACAATTCGGGCGTTTCTTCCGGACTCATTACATCCTTCAGGCTTATGAAATAAACACCCTCGTTTGCCTTAGCAAACTCATTGTATCTGTCATTTATGATTTCTACTTCTAAAATAACAGGTTCGTATTCAGAACCTTTAGGTACAGAATAATATCCAATAAGTATTACGTTACTCCCATCATTTTGAGCTTTTTCAACTAAATCAGGAATTAGCCCTTCTCCTGAATCTGTAATTATTTCATCCAATACTTCATCGCAATCATTCTCAGTGCAATGAGGCATGATGTCATTCCCTCCTCCATCGATTACAGTCCAATTCCAATCTCCTGAAACATATTGTTCAGGGATACTTTCATCTCCAATAACTGTAGCACCGGGAACAGAATTGTCTTCTACCTGAAGCCATAGTATTAGGCTCATAAATGTTGAAACACTCGCACAACCATCTGCATCAGCCCCAAATAGTGAATCTCCGACAACTTGAACACTAAATTCGGTTATTGGATTAGATTCATTCATGTTGTCGATTTCGGGACAATAATTTGGCCCTGCAAATAGTAAGTAAAGCGTTACTCCAACAATAGTAATAACACCGATACTTCCAAGTAAAATCGTCAAGGATTTCAATCCGGCAACTTTTCCTTCTTCCATTACAAAGAATATATGGTGTTTACTGCACTTAAAGTTTCTTTAACATCATGAACTCTTAGAATATCAACACCACTAGTCACACCCATTATTGCAGCTGACAAACTCCCAGGTAATCGGTCACCCTCTTCATTCCCCGACATCATAGCTATGAAAGATTTTCTACTTGCCCCTAGTAATAAGCCACCTGCCATCCCTTTGAATTCATTCAATCTTCCTAATAATTCCAAATTATGTTTCAAATTTTTTCCAAAGCCTATTCCAGGGTCTACAATAATATCAGAACGTTTGATTCCAGCCATTTCCGCGGCATTTATTCGCTCTTCTAGCCAGTTCTTGATATCCTCTACCACATCGCCATATTGCGGATTCTTTTGCATGTTTTCGGGAGTTCCTTGCATATGCATCATTATGACAGGTACATTCATTTCTGAAACCACGGAAATCATATTATCATTTCGCAATCCGCCCACGTCATTTACGATGTGCGCACCGGCCTCAACAGCTTTTTTTGCAACTTCAGATTTTTGAGTATCTATAGAAATAGGAATATCGTAATTTTTTGCGATATATTTGATAGCAGGAATAACTCTATCTAGTTCTTCGTCAATTGTCACAGGTTTAGATCCAGGTCTAGTAGATTCCCCACCAATATCAATTATTTCGACACCCTCTTTCACCATAGCATCAACTCTTTTTTGTGTATCAGCTAAATCAAAGTGTAAACCACCGTCGTAGAAGCTATCTGGAGTTACGTTCAGAATTCCCATTACATGGCATTTGCTACCAAGTACTAAATTTCCTAAAGTTAAACTCATTCACGGATTACAAATTGGGATTGACACATTGGACATCCAACTTGTATTGGTCTCTGTGTGGTTGTAATGGAGATTAATCCGCCGCAAGATGGACATTGTAATTCCAGAGGTCCAGGAACAACGGTTTCTTCTTCGAACATATCATCGAATTCATCTCCTCCGCCTCTCATTGAACTCAAAGCTCTTGCACCTCCAAACAAAGCTAGAACACCTAATGCAGCACCTCCAATTAGAACATTAGTTGGAAGTCCACTTTCTTCAACTTCTGCACCATATCCGGCTCCAGCAGTTACTATGACAACAGCCTGCCATGTGCTAGAACCACCACGAACATCAGTTACAGTTAAGATTGCGGTATATGTTCCAGGTTCGTTGTAAGTTCGTTTGAAAGACTTCATGGTTTTATCACCTAGAAGATTAATTTCAGAGCCTCTTGAGTCTAAGATTCTCCAACTGTAGGATAGAGTAGTATCATCACCGTCTGGGTCGATAGATTCAGCTGCAGAATAAGTTACCTGATCTCCTGTCTTAGCGTAATCAACTCTGTCACTGAAGATACCTTGGCCTTCAATAAAAATACCAGCTTTAGCCATAGCTACAGGCAAAATATTCTCGGGCATGAAAACTTTGACCTGTACTGGGTCTGACCAAGTACTTGCCAAAATGTCATCGTCTCCATTATCAGAAAGCTCGCGTGCCATTAATTGAGCATAGAAAATTTTTTCTTCAGTATTTTCAGGTAATGTGTAATTGTATCCTCTTCCAGTATTTTGGCTGTCAATGATTTCATATAGTTCAGAATCGATTAATCGGAATACACGAATTATTCCAAATTTATCTCTTAATACTTCCTCACCACTATCTAGCTGTAGTTCTCCGCCATTTGTTCCGGTAAAGAATGCGTTGCGATATAGCCTAACAGTTTGGCCTTCTTTTACCCAATCTGAGTAAACATTATCTCCAAAACTAAACCGATATTCTAATTCAGATTTTTCATCCGGATCAAATGATTGAGAAACATCAAATGTGATAAATTCTCCATCGGAAATTTCTACAGGAGATGATACATTTGTCAATAGGATTGCGGTTGGTTGAGTGTTGGCCTTAACCTCAACAGTAATACTGTATTCATCTGATTCTTTACTTCTTTCATCTCTAGCAGCAACTAAAATTTCTTTTTCGCCAGGGCTCGAGAAACTCATATCCCATGTGTAATCAGAAACCCAGGAAGTCCATCCATTTTCAGTGAAATACCTGTAAGTTAGATCTGGTTCTCCATCAGCGTTATCTGGTTCTCCATCTGTTGTTTCAGTATCATAAGATTGGCCAGCGTCTACCCTAACAGGTTCATCAATCCATAACAAACTTGTATCTACGGAAGCAACGATAACTGGCTTATCGTTTGGTATTTCCTCGATTTCAAGAATTGCATAATCTTCATTATTGTTTGTTCTTGTTTCGTCGTTATTACGATCGTCAGCCGAGGCATAAATTTCATGGTATCCTGGCGTAGTTGATACTCCATACCATATTCGTTGGAATGTGAAACTACCTCCAGAAGGTATAGCACAATCAGGATCCTCAATACAACTAAATTCAGTTATTTTTTTGTTAGTTGGTTTTCCATCATACAGCCTAACAATCCAGTTATCAGCAGGCTGAGTTCCTAAGTTATGTACAACTACATCCATGTTAATGTCATCATCTTCATCAGGTTTTTCAGTTTCAGAATCCCATGAAAAAGTAATTTCATCACCATTTATCACTAAATCAGGGGCGTCAGTCTGACCTTCGGTTGTAAAGACCCACATGTACGCTTCACTTCCAATAATCATCTCATTCTTGTCTTCTTCACCAGTAGGATCTAAATCAGCGACAATAATTCCTCCGTAGTGTCCAGCTTTTGCTGATAACGCACTAGTTTTTGATTCAAAATCTTCGGTTTCGGCATCGTAAATAAAAATTTCACCTCCAGAAGTACCGTAGATTAGCTCAGGAAAGTTATC
>JAYYHK010000126.1:0-4477 GCA_036148495.1 Thermoplasmatota archaeon
ACAGCACAGGTTGATATTGAGTAACATCATACGGTAATGTTTCCATTTCTTCAAAATTAGGTCTTCTATATTCAACTTCTCCGGAAGCACATGCGTGTTCCATTTCACCAAATGAAGACAATAAACCTGGTCCAACAGCCTTTACGTTACCTCCCTCGCGACACGCTCCGAATTCAAGAACATACCAATAAACAGATCCTAATCGAGTTATTGCAGCTTCACTTTCAGTTCTCATGTCAGCTTCTCCAAACAAAACATTGAGTTCAGCCCATTCAGGGACTCCAAGCATAGCGGTGTGTCCTACAAGTTCATGAACTACATCAGGCTCCGGTGTATAGAAAGGCCTTGAAGAATGTCTAATGTATTGAGTTGAAAGAAATACTCTATTTGCAAGAGCAGTATGGAACGTTTTTGGGTGAACCAAGCCTCCAACAGGTTCTTGTCTAAAACCAGTCATTTCCTCCAATCTTTCACTAACTTCTTGCAATTGTGGTATTCTATCATTTGGCAATCCTAAATTTTTGGCATTTTCAAGATATTGTTTGCATGCATATTTTTCATGAACGGGAGTTATTCTCTCCATTATAGCAGCCCAGACTGCGTCTTCATCTTCTGAGTATGGAGCATGAGGAATTTTTTTAGACCTTCTTTCATCCATGGACATTTCATTCCATTCGAGAGCAATCTTTGCTATTTCATTTCTTCTTGACCTGTATCCTTCGTCCTTGAAACCTGGATGGTCAGGATCTAGTTCAACGAAAACATTTCCACCAACAATTTTTACGGCAGAGTTTGCTTCATCTGTTTCTTCACTTACGCCTTCAGATGGCCCATGCATAATTAATCACTAATGCCTATCCGAGGCCTCTAATAAATGCCTTTGTTTATTGAGCTGCAATTTACTCAGTTTTTCAAAACTATTACTTATTTATATGTAATCATATTTGAATCATAATGAGTATTGAATCCGAAGATAAGTCATTGAAATGGATAATGATAATATCTTTTATTGGACTAATAGATGCAATATATTTATCATATTTACATCATTTAGTTTCTGCAGGTGCCGGTTGCCCTACTCAAGATCTTCCAGGACTTGACTGTGGAATAGTTCTTGCTAGTGATCAAGCAAAACTTTTTGGCATTCCAGTTGCTTGGCTTGGTGTTGTTGGTTTTTTGATGTTAATTGGGCTATCTCTAGATAGGTACCTGAATATGGATTTAGAGCGTACATATTACAATAAAATTCTATTGCCCATTACCGGCATGATAGGCGTTGTTTTTGGTTCATATCTAACTTACGCTGAAGCATTCATCATCAATGAGTGGTGTCCATTTTGCGTGGTTGCTTTCGTTTTGACAATAGCAGCAACTTTTTTCTGCATAAGCGAGTATGGACATGAAATAAAGGAGTTAATTAATTAAAATGGCATCGAAAAGAAAACGTAAATTAGAGAAAAAATCATCTACTGAATTTCAAGAAAAAATGAAAGCCAGAAGGGCTTCAGCAAATGATGCACTATGGACCTACGGTCTACCATTAGTGGTCATATTAGTAGTTGGTTTGGGTATTTATTTTGCATTTTTTTACGAGCTGGGAGATCCTAGCGCAGAAAAATGGGAACTTGAAGATCCTCAAACTGGTGAAGTTTACGCTTCTGAGGACTATTACAGCAATGGCCTTACAATAGTAGAATTCTTCAACTCAAAATGTGGCGCATGCCAAAGCCAAGCACCAATTTTGAATGACGTTTACTCAAACTATTCTTCTGACGTTAACTTCTTCGCTATTGGAGGCTACAAATTAGGCAATGGACAAGATTCAGCTTCTACAATTGCTAAGTTCAAAGTTGATTACAACATGCTATTCCCTCACTTGTATGATCCATCAGGTGATTTAATGAGAGATTATGGTTTCAGTTCTTATCCATCGATGGCATTCATTAAAAATGGGGAAATTGTCTTTAGTCACTCGGGAATATTATCAGAAAGTCGTTTAAATGCCGAGATTGAGAAGTACAAGTAGTGTAAATTTTATATAAGTTTTAACATGGAGTAATTATACAATGCTAAGAAATTTTATTTCGGTTTCAATTCTTTGCTCGTTGTTATTAACGACAGGTTGTCTTGATGCTTTAACTAATTCAGGAAATTCAGGAAAATTTTGGGGAGAGGATTGTGAAGATGTTTCTGAAGAAGTTTGTCCTTCAGGTCAAGCTCCCGATTTTTCATTGGTAGATCAAGCTGGAGATCCAGTTAATTTGACATTATATGAAGGCAAAGTTGTTGTGGTTTCATTTGTCTATACTTATTGTCCGGATGTTTGTCCAGCTTTGACTTATCAGTTAAGAAAATTATCCGAGGAATTGGGAGATGATTACGGAGAATCAGTAGAATTTATTACAATTACAGTTGATCCAGTTCGAGACACACCTGAAAGATTAGCTTCTTTTGCAGAGAATAATAAAGCTGATTGGAGGTTTTTAACTTCAGTTTCTAACGATTCATTTGGAGACATGGTATCTGTATGGGCTGATTACAGAGTTTACGTTGACATTGATGAAGAAGCTTGTTCAGGCAATGGGCATTACATGGAAGGCTATGACGGTTGCCATTGCAACCCTGGATTTATGCAAGATTCAAATGACAATTATTTTGGTAAGGATGTTTGTATTGCAGATCCTGACTACAATAACCTAAATGTTACATTCGATCAAGGAAGTTTAGAGTATGATTTAATTTTAGCATTAGAGCAATTTAATGAAGCTGGAGGGGTAGTAAGTGAAGAATTTACCCTCCAGACTATTGACACATACCTTTCGCAAACCTTTCCATCTAGTTGGACTTTACTGGGAACGGGCGATGAGAGCCACAAATCTAGAGATTATTACGACAATAATCTGACATTAGTCGAATTTTTTCATACTGATTGTTCAGTTTGTAACGCACAGATTCCAGCGTTAAAAGAATTTAATTCAAACTTTTCTGAACAAGTAGATGTAATATCTATAGGAGGATATTCTCTAAACGGAAATGTTGATAATATGTCAAAAATTGAATCATTTGCATCAGAACATAATGTTTCATGGCCGTATCTTTACGATGAAGATGGGACGATGATGGCCTCTCTTGGATTAGAGTTAAGGTATCCAAGCTGGGTTCTATTAGAAGGTAATTTGTCTTCAGGACCTCCTCAAGTAATTGACTCATTTGTGGGTGGCGAATCATATGAAGATTTAGTATACAGAATTGAAAATCGTTCATCTCCAATTAATGTTTCCGATCAATTAGTTCAGGTTCTAGACTATTTTGGTCATTGGCGTCAGGACCATATTTCAGATACTGAAATGTTATCAATCGTCTCAGATTTATTGGGTTACGAGTTTGAACAAGATTTTGGCGAAGAGATCAAAAATTATGGGGTTAGTCATTCTAATAAATTATATTTGATAGACAAAGAAGGAAATTTTAGAGTAGTTTGGAGAGGTTTGGAATGGACTTATGCTTCTGTATACCATGATGTTCAACTTCTTTTGTTGTAGTGTAAGTTAAGGCCATATACCCTTCTTCACATAAACATACATGACACTACTTGGTTTTGGGGAAGATAATTTAATTTTTTTTGATATTGAATTTAGTTATGTTAGCATAATCGGCGCAAGTATATCGGCTTTCCTCGGTATTGTGATGGCACAATCTGGATTTGATAAGATTTTTAATTGGGAAGGTGAATTAGATTTCATTACAGGGAAGTTTGCCAAAACGCCCCTTGCTAATTTTTCAACATTTGGTTTAATTCAAGTAACAATCTTTGAAGTTTTATCTGGATTATTATCTATTTTTGGTTCAATTATGGCTTTGTTTTACAATGAGTATTCATATGGAATTATGGGTCTAATTTTGGCAGCTTCATCTCTAGCTATACTAATGTTGGGTCAAAGAATATCAAAAGATTATGAAGGAGCAGCAGTCTTAGTTCCTTACTACATTCTAACTATGTTTGGATTATTTATATATACTTCCTAGAACCCACAAATAGTAGCTAAATCATCAACTGCACCTGGAGTAGTTAACCCAACAGCTAGAAATAAAACAGCTAGGAAAAAGAGTGGTACTGCGGCAGTCTGGTAAACAAGTGGTGGGTCCCAAGTCATGTGCATAAAGAATGAACAAATATACCAACATTTGATAAGAGCGATACCAAATAAAATGAGCATATTTAGCGCAAAAGAATCAAATTCTTGAACGATAGCTAAAACTTCCAATATAGTCCAAAATACTAACCATGCAAATATTTTGATGAATCCGTCTACAGGGTCATCAGTATGCCCAAAAGTTACCCAGTTAGGGAACGAGTGGTCATGGTGTTCGTCATGTGCGTTATTTTTGTTTGTTTCTTCACTCATTTATTACCTCAATACAAATAGAAAAATGGGAATACAAATACCCATACCAAATCTACGTAGTGCCAATATAA
>JAYYHK010000127.1:0-3655 GCA_036148495.1 Thermoplasmatota archaeon
TATGTTTCTTTAAATGGAATTAGTTTAACAATAGGTGAAGTAAATAATGCAAAGAATACATTTTCAGTTTATCTGATTCCAGAAACGTTACGTGTTACTACCATGGAAGAAAAGAAAGTCGGTGACAAGATTAATTTGGAAATAGAAACGCAAACAAAAAATATGGTTGATTTATTAGGTCAAATGCAGGTGAGTAAGTAATGCCAAAATCAGTAGCAATAGTTGCAGGTAGTTATCACAAAGATAAAGTCAAAAAAATGGTTGAAATAGTAAAATCTCTTTCACCAGATAATAATTTGTTGATTGAAGAAGTTTGTTGGGTCCCTGGCTCTATGGAAATTCCGCTACAAATTAAGCGTTTATTACTCAGAGAATCAATTCATGGAGTAATTGTGCTAGGAATTATTGAAAAAGGTGAGACAGATCATGGCTTAGTGATGGGTCAGGCAGTTACTAAATCTGTAATAGATTTACAATTACTTTCAATGAAGCCTATAGGGTTTGGAATAATAGGCCCAGGAGCAGAAGAGGAACAAATTGATAAAAGAGTAGAAGTGCATGCTAAGCAGGCAGTGTTAGCAGTTGCTGAAATGCTTACTAATTAAATTTCTTTTTTATTTTCCAGTTACTCATCTTATATTTTTCAATTATAAAGTGCAAGGCGTGATAGAAGCTTGGTAAAGCAAAAACGGCCATTAATAAAGAAAATAAGACTAACGTAATAATTAAGGCAAAGAAATTTCTTAAGCCAATGAATTGACTACTAAAAAATGAAATTAGAACTCCAGAAAAAACTCCTCCCATTGTTGTAAAAGTGGCTTCTACAACAGATTGTCCTGTATTTTCAACAGCTTTTTGTATTCCTTCAGGAGAGGTCCCTTCTTCTCTTACTCTTTCAGTTATCTGAATAGAATTATCTATACCAATTCCGATTATGATTGTACCTACCATCGCTGTAAAAATATTCAAATTTGTTCCCCCAGCATCCACTGTTGCAGGATACCATAGAATAACTAACAAAATAGGTAAGAAAGTAATGACTCCAAATTTTACGGAGCTAAATATAATAATCATCGTTATAAGAACTAATAGTAAACTGAGTTTAATTGTATCAAATTGAGTTTCTTGAATTCCTTCGTTGATTGCAATACTAACTGGAGGCCCACCTGTTAATTGTGACATCTGCGCATCATGAGAGTGCATCTGTTTATCTCTTAAAAATGCAATGTTATCAATTTCGTTCACTAAAATTGTGGTGTCATCAATATTGATGTATGGCATACTAACATAGATTAGTGCTTTATCATACTCGTCAGTTAGGAGCATAGCCCGCATTTCGTCAGTGAATGACTCATAAAAGACGTCAATCATATCGCTTCTTAGTTGCTCTCTACTATACAACGGATTTATATCAACCCAAACAAAGTCATCACCAAAAAATTCACTGTGCAAAAAATCCCAGAAACTTCCATCAAATTCAAAGATAGTTTCGCCATCTAAATCATCTAGTGCGATTGTTATGTGGGCGGATTTGAAAAAATCTACAATAGAAAATGCTGATACATTTATGATATCATTAGTATTCCGATTAGATATAGACAGATTATTGATTTCTCCTTGTGTCCAGTTCATCACGTCCAAAACATCTAAATCTTTTGCAGCAGGTTTTAATCTATCTTGCGGCCCATTTATCAGTAGAATTCCGGTTTGTCCAGCTTCAAATTTTTCTGAATATTCACTTAATTTTTTGATAGAGTCAATATCTTCAGGCGCAGATTCACTTCCTTTAATGTCCTGATCCATTACAGCAATTCGTGCTATAGAGTATGAAGTTGTTATCAGGAGTACTAATAGAATAACTTTCCATTGCTTAGTAGATAATACAGCAATACTCTTCCAGCCATCTGACTTATGTCTTGAATAATTTGTTAGTTTCATTATTGCTGGAGTCATACTTACAGTTAGGAAGAATGCACACATGACTCCAACAATCATAGTAAATCCGACAGTTCGCATAGGCGCTATTGGAGAAATAAATAATGCAGAAAAGCCAATTGTATCAGTCACAGCACAAAGGAATGTTGCCTTTCCTGTGGTGAGAAGTGCAAGGAATGTGGCTCTAGGCATCTTATTGCCTTCATCTTTAAATTCTACAATTCTATTTGCAACATGTAATCCGTAATCAACTCCGATTCCTACTAGAATAGGTCCAGCAGCCACAATCATCGGAGTTAGAACCACTCCAGAAAGATTTACGATTCCTAGTGTCCAGATTAATGCACAAAAAATTGGAACTAATACTACAGGTATTGCTAACCAATTCCTGTGGAAAAATAACATCATTGCAATTACTATCCCTAAAGAAATAGGTAACATTGTCAGCAAGTCATCATAAAGTCTGGCAGTAACTTCGTGAAGGACTACCACGAGGCCAGTTTGAGTCATATCACTTCGAGCGTTGTATCTTTGATCAATATGTTCCTGAATTTTTGCAATCATTTCTTCTTGCGATGCGTCGTTGTTTTCACCTTGATATTTTAAAGCAAACAAGATTACAGCAGTATCAATTATGCTGTCATCATTAGTGTCTATTGCAAAATTCTGAAGTGCTGAAGATGTACTGTCATATATTTGGTCAACTCTATCTTGATCATCAGGAATATTGTATGTTCCAGTTTGATTCACAGTATCGTCGTCATTTTGTTCAATACTTAATCCACCAAATATTTTACCCTCCGTAGCTTCTATAAATCGAGCATTTGTTGAATTAAATTCCTTTATGAGTGTGGAAATACTTAGAGTAAATATAATCCCATCCTTGTCGCCCCTATCAGCTTGATATGTTTCTAAATCTTCACTTTGTCCATATTTATCTATTGTTGTTTCAAGAAGGGCTATTTCTTTCAACGTAGGAACATACGTAATGTTATCTACAACAATATCATTGAATGTACTAGGCTCTTTAGCATTACCAGTTTCTACATATACGATAATTAAATCTGTAGCCCAATCTTGCCTCACTTCTATTAATATTTCAGTAGATTCTTCGCCTTCAGGAAGATATACCTCAATATCTCTAGTCATATTTTGTTCAAAAGTTAAGGCAGATTGTAGAAGAAGAACTGTAATTAAACTTAAAACGGCTATAGTTGCGAAAGCATTTTTCAAAATTATATTAGTATAAATTTGAACTCCGTTCTCCAAAGCCTTTGTAATCACAAAGGGCCTATCGAGGCCTCAAAATAAATGTAATCTTAACTTGAATAATAATATTCTTTCCTACTTTTTTGTTCTCTGTCTAGTCTTGAATTAGGTTTATTGACTCTAGGTCGATGTGTATTTTTATCGCGTCTAAAAGTCACATCAACTCTTTCTAAAAAGATGTTCATACCTTCTCGCATTTTGTATGGACCTTCTACAATTCCTTTTGTTACGGGGTCACCTCCAAAGCACAGAATTCCATCAGAAATATAATCAATAAAGTAAATGTCATGATCCACAATGAGAGCTGATTTTCCTCTATTTTCCATATATCGCCTTATAGTTTTTGCAGTGACCATTCTTTGGTTTGCATCAAGATATGCTGATGGTTCATCTAGCAAATACAGATCAGCATCCTTTAACAAGCACTCAGCAACTGCAACACGTTGCAGTT
>JAYYHK010000128.1:0-5769 GCA_036148495.1 Thermoplasmatota archaeon
TAGATCCAGTAACAGCAACAGTTTTAGATCAGAATTTCTCAATTCTTGTAACTGTGGCATTACCATGGGGAACTGAGACTGTCGCACAGTCTATTGACGTTGCTTACACTGAAGAGCAAAAATTAGCTAGTTCAGGCTCAAGATGGACTGCTGAATTTGGATATACTTTCATTCCAGGAAGTCCTGTCCGAGCAGATAATGCAAACTTCACAATAATGACTCTCAGGGGCGGATACTCAGATGCTGAAGTAGCAGATGCCAAGAAAACTATTGAGGATACTAGCTCAGCATTAAGCTCGGCCAGAACAATTCCTATGGTACTTATTGGTGCAGCTTTGGTCAGTTTGATGGGCGGATTCTATGTTTACTATCAAAACAACCAGGGTGGGGATATGTCTTCAGGAATGGACAATAGTGCATCTGAAGAATCAGCACCAAGCATGGCAGTAACTGAAGAAGAGTCTGAAGAAGCTCAAGAAGATTCTAATGATTCTAGCGAAGAAGAGTAAGTATTTTACTTTAATATACTGCTGAATAAATTGCAATTATGGTAAACTTACCACAGTTTGTGAGCGAGCGAAGGAAACTTTTCCTGTCTATATGTGTTGCCTTTGTAATATTGCTACCTGCATTATGGTTTGGCCTAGGACATGTTATAGCAAGCCAAGCACTCAGGACTCCACATGGATGTGGTGAATGGGCAGACAACACTCCAACTAATTGGACATCTGATGAGGATTGGACCTCTTTCGAATCCCATTCAGACTCCGAAAATAGAATTTCGATTCGCAAAGATTTCAACACCTCCAAATGGCAATTTGATAGTTTTCAAAATGTCAATTTTACAAGTAGAGATGGTCTGAGGTTGGTTGGTTGGTATACAGAAGTCGATCCTGAAGCTCCTGTTGTCATTGTTGTTCACGGAGCTGGTTCATATGTTAATGGTAAGTGTAAGCCAGAAGTAATTTTAACAGGAAGTTTACTATCAGATGGTGGAATCAACACTCTACTAATTGACTTAAGGAATCAAGGATTTAGCCAAAACGTTTCAGATTACTTTTACATAGGTCAAAAAGAATACAATGATGTGCTGGGAGCTTATGATTGGTTAATTGAAGAGCACGATTATCCACCTTCCTCTATTGGTGTTACAGGCATTTCCACAGGCGCTCTGTCAGCTATATATGCTTTTGATAAATCAGACATGGGTTCTATGTGGCTCGAGAGTGCCATTACAGATTTTCCGCTACTAGTTAAAAACGAGCTAAGTAGATTGGGGTATCCTGGATTTCTTGCAGATCCCGCAATTACAATGGGCTCTAGAATGACTGGCGTTGATTTCACTGAGATGGATGCCTTGGATGTTGCTTCGAGAATTGGCGATAGGAGTGTATTTCTAGTTCACGGGAAAGAAGATTCTAGAATATCCACTGAACATTCGCAAAATTTTCATGACATTGCAATAAGTAATGATTCCAACTCTACAATATGGATAATCGAGGACGGAGGTCACGTTGATGGCGTCTGGGAATATACCTCAGAATATCAAGAGAAAATGGTAGAATTCTTCAGCTCTTCCCTAACTCCTAAGTTTAATTCTATTTCATGAAGGGGTAAGTCCAGTCATGAATTTTTAGATTATTTCTTTTAACTGATCTTGGGGAAATCCAACGTAGTAAGTTTAGAGGTCCGCCAGCTTTGTCATTAGTTCCAGATGCTCTTGCACCTCCGAAAGGTTGTTGAGCAACAACAGCTCCTGTAGGCTTATCGTTGATATAGAAATTTCCTGCAGTAAATCTTAATTTGTTGTATGCTTTTTGGATGTTTTCTTCACTACTAGAGAAGATGGAGCCTGTAAGTGCATATGGTGAGGCTTTATCGCACAGTTCTAAAACTTCCTCAAAATCATTATCTTCGTACACATAAATAGTTAAAACAGGTCCAAAAATTTCTTCAACCATAGTTTCAGAATCAGGATTTTTCGTTAAAATTATTGTAGGTTCAATAAACCAACCCGTTTCGTCATCGCTATTTCCACCAGTTATAATTTCACAATCCATATCATCTCTGGCTCTATCGATATAACCGTTTATTTTGTGGAATGCTCTATCATCAATCACTGCATTCATGAAATTAGAAAAATCAGAGGCGTCTCCCATTTTTATTTTTTCGACCTCTTTGACTAAGTCATCTCCCATGCTATCCCATACTGAAATAGGAACATACGCTCTACTTGCAGCAGAGCATTTTTGTCCCTGATACTCAAATGCTCCTCTGAGTAATGCTACAAGAAGTCCTTGTTTATCACAGTCAGGATGAGCCACAACAAAATCTTTTCCGCCAGTCTCTCCAACAATTCGAGGATAGCTTCTCAAATTCGGAAGTGCCTCAGCAATACGCTGCCAGATGCCTTGAAAGACGGCAGTGGATCCCGTAAAGTGTAATCCAGCAAAATCGGGATTAGCTAGACATATCTCAGTTATTTCAGATCCTGAGCCTGGAAGAAAATTAATTACTCCAGCAGGTAGTCCAGCTTCCATCATCAATTCCATTAATAAGTAGTTAGAATGGTATGAATTTCGGCTTGGCTTCCACAATGAAGTACAACCTACCATTGCTGGTGCGCTAGGCAAGTTAGCAGCAATACTTGTAAAATTAAATGGAGTTACAGCTAGTACAAATCCTTCAAGAGGCCTTATTTCTGTAGTATTGATGTTACCTTCAGGCGAAACTAATGGCTGATATTGCTCATGGAATTCTCTAGCATAATAAGCATTAAATTTCCAAAAGTCAATTAGTTCACAGGCAGCGTCAATTTCAGCTTGGAAAGCAGTTTTACTTTGATTGAGCATCGTGGCTGCATTAATTTTCATCCTCCATTCGCCAGCGAGCTTTTCAGCACATTTTTCAAAAATTTTAGCTCTTTCATCCATTCCGAGTTCAATCCAACTTTCTTGAGCATTAATTGCAGATTGGCAAGCATTTTCTATTTCTCTTTTGCCCGCAATATGTACTTTTGCAATAACATGTCTGTGATTATGTGGTATTACCTGATTTACAGTATTTCCAGTGTAAATTTTTTCTCCGTTAATTATGCAAGGAATCTCAATAATATCTTCCATTTGTCTATTCATCTCTTCAAGTAAAGCTTCTTTTTCTGTACTTCCAGGTTCGTAACCTAGAATGGGTTCGTTGTCTGGATGAGAACTCATAACTAGTTTACTGAAGCTCAATTAATATTAGTTGTCTCAGATAATTTTTAATTTATGATGTTAATCACAATTTATGGCTAAAATAGATGTTAAAGATAAAGATCCGTTTGCACATGCAGATGACAAACCAAAAGACGATATAACTATCTTGGGTTTCATATCTAGGGCAGCTTACAGATATTTTAGGTTAATTGTAATTATTTATCTTTTCTATGCTGCAATATATTATTTTGTATTTGGAGAGTCAATTTTAGATCAATTTAACTTTTAGGCTTTGTATTCTTTTGATGCTTAGTATAAATTATCAAATATCAAGTTTGCCAAACGAGCTAATTCAGGCTGATTCATCCACATTCCAATTAATGTATTATCTGAATCAGGTACATCCAGACCCCCGACGCAAAACTCATTATTATCTATCAAAATGATGCCTGCTGCAGGTATAGACTTTGCAAGTCTTACTTCAAAGAAACCTTGTAAACGACTCAAATCTATATTTGTTTTTTTATCTGGAAATAGCATTCTGACCTTTATTCCTCTACCACTTGCGTCTGAAAATGCTTTACATACATTCCGAGGCATCTCAGAGGGAAGAATTGCAGCTATCACGTCAATTGTTTCATTTGCCCTGTCACACATGTCCACAACTTGAGAAAAAATTTCCATGTCTTTTACAGTTAATGTCTCTAGGTAATCAACAGGCTTGGATTTGTAAATTGGAGCTAGTTTTTCATCTACCAATTCTGCAGCTTTTTGCATTGTTTTTAATTTACGGTCAGAAATTTCTTTTGGATTTACTGGAAAGTATGTTTTAGGGTGTTTATTTCCTTCAACCACAATTCCGTCAGCTAACAAATTATCAATTATTCCGTATATCTTGGCACGAGAAAAATTAATTGACCTACTAATTTTTCCTACAGTAGATTCTTTAGAGACAAGAAGAACGTGGTACACTTGAGCTTCGTCTCTTGTTAATCCCAATTGTGTTAATATTTTAATTTCCTTTTCGGATTTTAATTTATCACTTTGACTCACGCCTTGCATTACATTACCATATTGTATATCTATTTAAAGTATAAGTTTAGCTACAAAGTATATAAATGTTTCATAAAATTAACCACTTTCCTTACCTTTATATAGTAAATTTGTAATGGTAACTATTAATGAGTAAAGATGTTGTAATTTGCGGCTATGTTCGTTCACCCTTCACACCTGCTAAAAAAGGAGATTTAGCTAAGATTAGACCTGACGATTTAGCTGCCGAAGTAGTCAAAGGATTGATTAAGAAATATTCAATTAAAGTAGACGATGTTGAAGATCTGATTCTAGGATGTGCTTTTCCTGAGGCTGAACAAGGAATGAATTTAGCTAGAAATGTTGTTTTTCTTTCTGGTTTACCTAATAGTGTAGGAGGAGTGACAGTCAACAGGTTCTGTGCTTCTTCAATGCAGGCAATTCACCAAGCTGCTGGGGCTATAGTGTCAGGTTCAGGTGAATTATTCATAGCTGGCGGTGTGGAATCTATGAGTAGAGTGCCCATGGCTGGATTTAATCCAATGTTAAATCCTAGTTTAGTTGACATGGATGCTTACATTGGAATGGGTCACACTGCAGAAAATTTGGCAATTAAATATTCAATTTCTCGAGAGGACCAAGAAAAAATGACATTAAGTAGTCACCAAAAGGCAGTAGCAGCTCAAGATGGGAATTTTTTTGAAAATGAAATAATACCAGTCAATGGAAATGCTGTCGATGGATGTGTGAGACCAGAAACTAATCTCGAATCTATGTCAAAATTAAAGCCTGCGTTCAACAAAGATGGAGTTGTTACTGCAGCAACATCATCTCCGTTGACAGATGGCGCTGCCGCAGTGCTTGTTTGTTCAGCAGATTACGCTAATAACAATGATCTGGAAATTCTGGCTTACATAAGAGGTATGGCTGTATCTGGCTGTGCACCGGAAATAATGGGGATAGGACCAGTATTATCTTCACAGAAAGCAATTGAGCGTGCTGGAATAAATCTTGAAGATGTGGACATCATTGAAATGAACGAAGCATTTGCAGCCCAGAGTCTAGCATGTGTCGAAGAGCTAGGGATTGATATGTCAAAATTGAACATCCACGGTGGAGCTATAGCAATGGGCCATCCGTTAGGAGCTAGTGGCGCTAGAATTACAGGTAAAGCAGCCTCTTTGTTAAAGGAAACCGGAAAACGCTACGCTCTTTCAACCATGTGTGTAGGCGGAGGACAAGGTTGTGCAACAGTTCTTGAAAGGGCCTAAATGAAAATCAATAAAGTGGCAGTAATAGGTGCTGGATTAATGGGGAGCGGTATAGCAGCACAGGTTGCTAATGCCGGTTTTCCAGTTACTCTCTTGGACATTGTCCCAGATGGAGCAACCAATCGTAATGTAATCGCTGAGAGTGCAGTTAGAGAAATGCTCAAGCCAGTTAAGTTAGGAAGTCCGGCACCTCTAATGCATAAAAAAAATGCTAAACTCATAACTACAGGAAACATAGATGATAATTTAGATCTTATCAAAGATGCAGACTT
>JAYYHK010000129.1:0-2923 GCA_036148495.1 Thermoplasmatota archaeon
ATAGGATCTTAGTTCCTCGAGATGAGTTGAAAGTGGGCTGCTTATTTCTTTTGATTCCACTGTTGGTATGTTAAGGTCGGGGGCTTAAAAGGCGCCTTGTATGGCTTAACATGAAGATTCTACAGGGTTGCGTCAGATATCCGCCAGCACCAGGTGGTGCTGAAACTGTAGTAAAGGCATATTCAGAAGGTCTCAGAGATATAGGTCATGATGTAGAAGTTGTGACGACGGACTTGTATACAGAGACCCCATTTGTCAAAAAAAAGATGCCCTCTGTTGTTAATGGGATAAACGTAACTAGACATAAGGCATACACTGTATCCGGTGAAGCTCATTATGTTCTGGCACCAGGTATGGTCCAATCATTCTTATCTAAAAATGCAGATGTCATTCATACCCATTCTTACGGATATTTTCAAAATCATGCAGGTTGGATTAGAGAAAGGTTCCAATCAACACCATGGGTAATCACGCCTCATTTTCATCCTTCTTGGTCAATGTGGGGAGGTTCTAAACGAAAAACTCTTAGGGAGTTTTACGACACAGTTATTGGCAAAGGTACTTTAGAAGCTGCAGATTTGATTACATGCGTCAGTAAGCACGAAAAAGATATGCTTGTTTCAGAGATAGGACTTAAAGAAGATAACATCAAGATAATTTACAACGGTATAAATTGGGCTGATTGGTCATCTGTACCAAACAAAGAAGTATTTAGAAAACAATATCCTAATGTTTCGGAGAAGTTTGTTCTTTTCGCAGGTCGTTTGGCTACAAATAAAGGCCTTTCAGATCTTGTATCAGCTATGCAACTAATTGATAAAAAATCCGTTGACTTGGTTATTACTGGGGCCGACATGGGTCTTGGTAAACAGTTGGAAAAAGAAGCTTCTGATAAAGGAGTTAAAATGCATCGTTTAGGTCACATAGATGATGAGACTTACCGTTCAGTTTTATCTGCAGCTGAGATGTTAGTTTTACCTTCAGAGTATGAGGCATTTGGAATCGTTCTATTAGAGGCTGCGGCCGCTAAAACAGCAGTAATTGGCACTAACGTGGGAGGGATTCCCGAGGCAATGTCACCAGGTAAAAATGGGTTAATTGTTGAATATAATGATGTGAATAATTTAGCTAAATCAATTGCCATTCTTTTAGAAGATGAGAAAATGTCAGATGAGATGGGAAATTTGGGCAGAGAGTGGGCAAAAAACTTCTCGTGGGAATCTATTGTGAAAGAAATAGAAAATGAATATAAGCTAATAATTGGGTAAAACAATATATATTTGAACTGAATAAGTATATTGTGTCAACAAATCGTGATTTCTTTATGACAATTCCTGACGCATCAATTGAAGATTGGGAATTATTTATAAAAAAAGCTGATTTGGACGAAACATATCCTGCAGATATTTTACTTGAGTTTGTCAAAGAGTTTGTGGATGAACACCGAAGTGAATTGGTTGACGATTCTGAGAATAAACCGAAGAAAGTAGTTGTCCGCAAGATTGCACCTAAGAAAAAGAGTTTTTTGGCAAGGAAAGCTAAGATAGTCAAAAAAAGAGAAGTTAACGAAGAAGATAATTCTCCTGATATAACTCAAACTCCTAAGTTCAAATTATTAGAATTGGTAAGGGAGTTGGATGAAGGAGAGGAAATAACTCCTGAGGAGTTAGTTACTAAGGCCGAAGCTTCAGGTATCAGTAGACCTCGTCTGCAAATGAACAAGATGATAAGGCGAGGAATATTATATATCCACGAAGGTAAAATACATATAACTTAGATAGGTAGTGATTTATATGGAAATAACTAGGGGCCAGTGGATAATAATTATTCTATTAACATTGTCATTTATTGCTACTGCAGGTTTTATTGCTTTTGCAACTGCTGCAGTATTGTCATTTGGTCCTGCATACCTTTATCTCAAATCAATTAGAAATGCCGAAGAGACAGACAAAGAGCCATGGAGCGCATTACAGACTGTTTTCATATGGGGTGCGGTTTCCGGAGTATTTTATGCATTAATTCTAAACAGTCTTGGTGGTAGTATTGTCTTTTTATATTCTGGAAACGACGCAGATTTAACTTTTATTTTGACAGCAATAATAGTTGCACCAATTGTTGAGGAATTTGTTAAACCTCTAGTTCTTTTCCGAAATGTTTCTGTCAAAGGTGAAATTGATGAGGTCGAAGACGGTATTGTATATGGGGCTGCCTGCGGTCTAGGGTTTGGAGCTACAGAAAATATTCTTTATGGTTTATCTGAAGGTGCTGTATCGAGTGGATTGTTAGGTGTCATAATTGTTGTAGCACTGCGCACTGTTTCATCTATTCTTTTGCATTTAACGGCTAGTTCCTTCACTGGTTACGGAATATCACAATATTTGGTAAAAGGAGAATCTTTTTCCGTTGTTGTAAAATATTACTTGTTAGCTGTACTAATCCATGCAGCTTGGAATACAGCAGCAGTTCTCGGTAGTTCACTTATTTTAATTTTTTCAATATTACTAGCAATTGGTGGTTTAGAATTTTCTAAGAGAAGAATAAGGGAATTAGATTTAGAGGGTTCAAACATATCGCCTCAATCTTTGCGAGCTGAAAATAACCGTGAAGATTGGTGGAATGCTTCTAAAGATAAATGGGCAAATAAGACTCAATCACAGACATCGAATACAGCTTCCCCCATATTTGAGTCAGCAACTGAAAGTCCTGCATCTTCGATGTTTCAAAATATAGACTGGAGGCAAACTCTCGGTGGAATTTTCTTTCTATTTTATATTCTTTCCAGTATCATACCTTAGTAGATATAATTTTTTAATGAGTATTATTGAGTACAGAATAGCGGGGCCAGTAGCTTAGCTAGGTAAAGCGATCGGCTCTTAACCGATCGACCGTGGGTTCGAATCCCATCTGGCCCGCCATTATGTGT
>JAYYHK010000130.1:0-4664 GCA_036148495.1 Thermoplasmatota archaeon
GCATTGTAAAATTTACAGTGTTAAGGGGTTAGTAAAAGACCTTCGCAAGTATTAAGAAAAGCGGTACTGAGGTACTAATACAGAAAACATGGCCAAACCAAAAATTAAGGAGAAGCGCTGGACAGTAGACTTAGAGAAGAAAATCCAGGAAGAGCATTTTACAAATAAAGAAAGATACTCATTCAATCCTAATTCTAAAAAAGAAATTTTTGTAATTGATACACCTCCTCCTTACCCTTCAGGAACCTGGCACATTGGAGCTGTTGCCCAATACTCAATGATTGATGTCATTGCAAGAAGTCAAAGGCTACTTGGGAAGGAAGTATATTTTCCATGGGGAGTTGACCGAAACGGCATCAACATCGAATTTACGGTAGAGAAGAAAACAGGCCGTAAAATGAAGACATACGATCGTGCAGAGTTTCTTGATTTGTGTCGCAATGAAATTGAAAAGTATACTCAAGAAATGCGCAACATTGCCAAAAGAGTTGGATTGTCTTGCGCCTACGACCAGGAATACTTGACAGATGCACCTGATTACAGATCTGTCACACAATCAATTTTTATTGATTTATTCAAAAAAGGTGCTATTGTTGAAGAATTAAGACCAAATTTGTATGATCCTGTAGAAGGAACAACTATTGCCGAGGCCGAAGTAGAAAGATTATCAAGAAAATCTAAACTTTTAGATGTTCGGTGGTCAGTTACTGGTGATTCTAACCATGAACCCGTAATAATTTCAACTACAAGACCTGAACTTATTTGTGCATGTGGGATAGTTCTTGTCCATCCAGATGATTCTCGCTATCAACATTTAGTTGGTAAAAGTTTAGATCTACCAATGCCTACAGAAGGCCGTTCAAAGTCAGTAGAGATTATTGCTCATCCGAGCGTAAATATGGAATTTGGTTCAGGAGTTTTAATGGTCAGTTCTTTTGGAGATCAAAATGATGTGGCTGTTTTCAGAGAATTAGGATTATCTCCCTTCCAAGCAATTGACTTGGATGGGAAAATTACAGAATTGGGTTCATCTATATCGGGAATGCCTGTTCTAGACGCTAGAAAGAAAGCCATTGAAATTCTTGAATCTGAAAATAAAATAGAAAATATAATTGAAAGAGATCAAGAAATTCCAGTTTCGGAACGAGGTAAGAATCCTATTGAAATAATATTGCTCAAAGAGTGGTATGTTAGACAAACTCACATCCAGGAAAGGATGAAGGAATTATCTAATGAAATTAATTTTATTCCAAGTAGAAATAAGCAATTTTTATTAGATTGGATGGAAAATATTACAATCGATTGGCCCGTAAGCCGCCGTCGTTGGTATCATACAGAAATTCCAATTTGGTATTCTGAAGATAGAACTAAAGTAGTTACACCGCCTCATGGAACTTACGTTCAACCTTGGAAAGATTCCCCACCTTCCGACTCCATTGTTTTGGATAGGGAAAATCAAAAGGAGTTAGGTAGATTTGAAGATCTTAAGTCAGAATTAGGTAAATTAGAGGGAGAGGAGAAAGTATTTGATACTTGGATGGATTCTTCCAATTCTAATTTATATGTTTCAGGTTATTTGTCAAATCCTGAGTTATTTGAGCGAGCTTTTCCTACAGGAGTCAGACCACAAGGAAAAGAAATTGTTCGGACTTGGCTGTATTACACATTATTGAAATCTACACTGTTGTTAGATAAGCCTGGATTTGCTAATGTCTGGATTGATGGCCTTGGTATGGACCCATGGGGTCGTAAGATGTCTAAATCATTAGGAAATGGTATTGATGCAAGCTCAGTCCTAGAATGTGGAGCTGGAGGTCGAACTGGTTCATGGAAGATTAAAGGGCCTGAAGGCAAGCAAGTCGCTTTACAAGCTAAGAAAATAGGTTCAGAGTGTTTCAGATTCTGGAAAGCTGCAGATGCACAGGTCGGTGACGATTTCCAAATTAATCCCGAGCAAATCGAGCTAAGGTATTTCGGAGTTTTAACTAAGATTTTTAATGTGGGTAGGTTCGCATCACAGTTTGATTTTGACGCAGATTTAGACGAGATTCCAGACAATTTAGAAAATGAAGACAAATGGATACTTGCAGAATTTACAGACTTATTAGATAAAGCTAAGAAAGGTTATTCGAACTTGGACATCTATACCGCAGCCCAAGGTATCAAGACATTCAGTACAGGTATTTTTGCTTCGCATTGGCTAGAAATGGCAAAGACTAGATTGTACAATGAAGATGCTTCTGCAACTTGGACCTTACACAGGATTTTCAGAGATTTACTGTCTATTTTGTCTCCAATTTGTCCCTTCTTTACACATCATCTGTCAACTACTTTGTACGAAAAGTCATCAGTAGAAGTAGATGTTTTCCCTGAATCACCAATCACAGACACTCAATCTTGGACTGAAAAAACAGATGATTTAGTTGAGTTCAATTCAGTAGTGTGGAAGGCAAAGAAGGATGCAGGAGTTTCACTTGCAGCACCAATCTCAGGACACAACGTGCCTTCTTCTCTTAAAGAGATTGAGGCAGCACTTGTTGCTATGCACAAATTAGAATAGTTAAACTGAGCTTTTTCTGTCCCGAACAAATTCACTTGAAATTCTTAAAATTGCAAGTCCTAAAATTCCACTCAGGGCAAATAGAATAACTGCGGAAATTCCAGGTGCACTGATTGCTACTCTTAGGATTACAGTTGAAAGTATGAAACCGGTATTTCTTGCAAGATTTGCAAAATCTACTGTGAATCTGTAGGATAGTAGTAAAATTAGTATATCAGCTAGAATTAAAATGGTGAAGAAGTCAGAAAAGAAAATTTCTCTGTCTACTCCTCCTTTTCCATCGATTACTGCCAATGTCCATGTGGTAAAGGAGTAGGCTGCCATCCCTATGAATGCTATGAATAGCATCAAGGATATAATTCGCTTTGAGTGAACAAAACTATCCAATTCACTATCTTCCACGGTACTAATTTCCGAAACGTCACTTGATCTTCGATAGCTAAGAGCAGTGAAAAACAGAATTAGAAATGTAATACATTCCAGTAAAATTAATCCTAACTCTCCATTTATGGCCCACTCATCATCAGCATCGAAATCAGCTAATCTTTTGAAAACGTCCCTTACAACTAACAATGTTACAACTTCGTATTGTTTTCCCACGGAATTTGAGAATGAAGATGGCAATGTTCGAATTAATTGATAAGTTTCGTAAGTAAGGAGTATTGAAAATGGAGTGTATAGCGATGAAAGAGGGGAATTCACTAATGTTTTAGCCTCACCTTCTACGGTTATCATCTCCATTTGATGTAATGCATAAATCAACAAATGGCCCATAAATGCCAGAACTGAAAAAATTAAAACACCAGCTCTGACTCTATCATCAGCATCGTCGCCCAGAAATTTCCGGTACCAATAGTTGATTTTCACTGCTTTAACCCTAGAGTAGGATTTATATTAGTTGGTTTTTTAAAAAATAAAGACAGACTACAGAATTAGTATTGTACAAACCACTCAGTATTTGGTTTGTGCCAGTCTCTTATTTGATCAGTTTCCAATAGTATTTTGTAATTGTTTCCGTTAGGATTTATTGTAAAATTTACTGTTTTTGTATTGGTTGAAAAGGTTTCATCAAATATTACTTCTTCTGAAACGACAGATTCTCCGCTGAATTCCTGTATTGTAACACGCAGATGGCACTGTTGTATTACAAGCCGTTGTGTACAATCCTCAGTACTTCCATCATGAGTAACAGTGGTTTCTCCACTCACAATATCAGCTTCAGGCTCTATTTTCAAATCAATTTGAGTAACCTTTGCAGTTGGCGCACACGTACATTCCATATTATCTGAGATAACAAATCCATCGAAATTAACGATTATTTCAGTTTGGCTTGAAGCACTATTTCCATCTGGTGAAATAATGGACAAAGTAACCATGTATTTTCCAGGCAGCTCATAGCTGTGACTTGCTTGAATGCCTGAAAATATGTTTCCATCTCCAAAGTCCCATGTATAGTTCTCAATATTTCCTGTAGATTCCGATGCATCAAATTGAAAAGTAAAATTATCCCACACAATTTCTTCAACTTCGTTATTATCTCCATCATCTACCTCTTCCATTGAGTAAAAATTAGTTCCAAAGTTTGTATTTACAGATATGAATGCAGAAAGATCTGATTCAATTACGGCCGGTTCTTCTTCTACAACAGATTCGACAACCTCAGTTTCGTCTTCAGTTAGCTCTAAAATTTGGTCAAATACTCCCTCAGTATATGCATAAGCGCTAGCTCCGCTAACTAAGACGAGCGCAACCAAAATCACTAGAGAAGTTTTTTTCACAACACACACTGGAAGAGGGGTAATTACATTTAAGCATTAAATTTACATTTATTACAAAAAATACATTGTAAATCCTACATTCAATACATAGGTTACACTTAAGTACTGATTAATGCACTGCATATTATGCTAGAGAACGTTAAATCTATGCCAGCAAAGGTCCTTTTGATTATTTCATTGGTAATTGGACTTTTGTATGCTGTAAATTTCATCTTTTTCTCATCATGTTCAGTTGTGAACGGAGATGGATGTACAGCACTAATCCCCAATGGAGCAGATCCAGACCATGAGTCGTACGGCAAAAGCGCCGGCACTCTCTATGTGGT
>JAYYHK010000131.1:0-2994 GCA_036148495.1 Thermoplasmatota archaeon
ACAGAAAACAACCGCAAAATCTCTGTCTGCCCCCAAGGTTTGTGCTTGACGTGCAATCTGAAGAGAGATGTCATTATGTGGCAAACCAGCTCCCGAGAAAATGGGTAATTTTTGACCCATAACCAAAGTATTCAATCCATCAATCGTTGATATACCGGTTTGAATAAATTCTAATGGAGAATCTCTTGAGTATGGATTAATAGCTGCTCCTATGATTTCTTGTCTTTGCTCTGGAATTATAGGTGCACCGCCATCTATTGGTTCTCCTGCACCACTCATAATTCTACCTAACATGTCTTTAGAAAGATTAATCTTGATTGTTTCTCCCAAAAATTTAACTCCAGACTCTTTGTTAATTCCGGATGTTCCTTCGAAAATCTGAACTACAACAATTTCATGAGAGGTATCAAGAACCTGTCCTCTCTTTGTTGTACCGTCGGGAAGTGATACTTGTACCAATTCACCATAAGATACAGGTTCAGTTTTTTCAACAAAAACTAACGGTCCGGAAATTTCTTTAATAGTTTTATATTCTTTTTGCATTATGCTTCCTCCATTAACTTAGCAAAATCATTTGCCATTGTCTTATCATATTTATCTAAGAGCTCGTCCATATTTTCTTCAAACTTCGCTCTTCCTATATCTTCCAAAATAGGTAAACCTATTACTTTGTCAAGCTCGATACCACTATTCATTGCCTTTTCCGCAAGCTCCTTGTAGTGAAGTACGACTGACAGAAACTTGTACTGATTCTGTATTGTACAGTACGTATCAACGTCGTGAAAAGCATTCTGTTGAAGGTAAAATTCTCTAAGCATTCTTGCTACTTCCAAAGTTAGCTGCTGATCCTCAGGAAGTGCGTCTGAACCTACTAATTGGACAATTTCTTGTAGCTTGGACTCTTCTGTTAGTACTGACATTGCAGTTGCAATACTGTCATTCCAATCATCGCCAGCATTTTCCGTGTACCAACCCTCAAGACTTCTGTTATAGAGGGAGTAACTAGTTAGCCAATTAATTGCAGGAAAGTGTCTCTTCTGAGCAAGTTTTGAATCCAAAGCCCAAAATACTTTTACGATTCTTAATGTATTTTGCGTTACAGGTTCAGAGAAATCTCCTCCCGGAGGTGATACTGCACCAATAACTGTAACTGAACCACTTTCGTCGTTCTTTGTTTGAACTCGACCAGCTCTTTCATAGAACTCAGATAAACGTGCTGCGAGATAAGCTGGATACCCTTCTTCTCCTGGCATTTCCTCGAGCCTTGAGGAAATTTCGCGCATTGCTTCAGCCCAGCGAGAGGTTGAATCTGCCATCATAGCCACGTCGTAACCTTGATCTCTATAATATTCAGCCAAAGTTATTCCTGTGTAAACAGAAGCTTCACGAGCTGCAACTGGCATGTTTGATGTGTTAGCTATCAGAACAGTTCGATCCATTAAAGGACCTCCTGTTTTAGGATCTTTAAGGTGCGGAAACTCGGTTAAAACTTCAGTCATTTCGTTACCACGTTCTCCACATCCTACATAGACCACAATCTGAGCGTCTGACCATTTTGCAAGGGTTTGCTGAGTTACTGTTTTTCCAGTACCAAATCCTCCTGGAATTGCCGCGGTTCCTCCTTTTGCAATTGGGAAAAGACCATCAAGAGTCCTAGTTCCTGTAACTAGCGGAATATCTGGCCTAAATTTCTTATTATAAGGTCTAGGAACACGAACCGGCCAAAGTTGCATTAACTTTAACTCAGTACCATCATCTAGTTTACCAATGATATCATCGACAGTGTAGGTTCCTTTCTTCAATTCTGTAACTTTACCTGAGGAAAAAGGAGGGACTAAAATTTTATGAGAAATTGTTGGAGTTTCTTGAACTGTACCAATCATTTGACCACCGTCCACGGAAGCACCAACATCAACTGTAGGTACAAAATCCCATTTCTTAGAGTGATCTAATCCTGGCGCAGTGACTCCCCTTTCAATGTAGTCTCCCATTTTTTCCTGCAATACAGGTAGTGGTCTTTGGATACCATCATAAATTGATGTGAGAAGACCGGGACCTAACTCTACAGATAGGGGCTCTCCTGTATTCTCTACAGGCTCACCAGGTTTGACTCCAGATGTATCTTCATACACCTGAATTGTAACATCATCATCTTCCAGACCAATGACCTCACCCATCAATTTTTCGTGGCCTACTAGTACCACGTCGTACATACGAGGTGAAACACCTCTGGCCGTTACAACCGGCCCTGACACTCTATATATTTCTCCTTTTATTTCCATAGGTCAACTCCTACAGCGGTTTTGATACGGTCTCTAAGACCTTGATCAACTTCAGAACCAATGGCTATTACCGTTGGTTTTACGCTATTACTTAGTTTTTTTCTTAGGGAAGGTTCTAATTCCTTCCAGTTTTTATCATGAATAACAATAACTCCTATTTCTTTGTCACTAATTGCAGATTTTACTGCATCATCAACACTAACATCCTTACTCACATTAAACCATTTCTCGATACCAACGAGCCTAAAGCCAATTGTGAACAGATCATCTCCTACTACTGCAATTTCCATTAGACTACCACCAACTCTTCAATAATATCATTAGCAAGACCTGCCTGCTTACCTCTGACAATTGCTCGGAGATTATACACTTCTCTTTCCTTTTTCAATAAATAATCTAGAACGGGTAGAACTGATAAGGGATAAAGATATGAAAATCTCTTAGTTTTCTTTGCCATATACTCATCTAAAGAATGGACACAAGAATTTAAATCAACTGAATCTGGTTTCAAATGTGGCTCAAGTAACTCAAAATATTTAGTGCCTTCTAAAGATGATAATAAATCTTCTAAAGATTGCGTACTTGCTAACAAATCTGTTGCGAGCGTGCCACCACTAATCAACAACTCATCATGTGAGCCTATTCCACGGTGCCTCATTCTCAATAATGTTTTAATATTGGCAATATCCACCTTAAGTTGTACGAAATTTCT
>JAYYHK010000132.1:0-17115 GCA_036148495.1 Thermoplasmatota archaeon
TTAGCAGGCCAACAATGGCCATCGAGCAAATTTTTTGTACTTGATTTTTCATTTAGTTCACCGTTATTGTGAATTGAGAACCTGCGTTACATCCTGCAGGAACTTGAACATTAACTGTTCTACCGTCAGGTAGACCAACAGTCAAAACTTGACCTGAAACTACACCAGGAGGTACAGTTATTGTCATGCTAGTAGGCTCATTGGTAGGAATTTGAGGCGCTAATGCTGGAGGCTGAGTTGGAGGTAGCGCAGCAGGCTGCGATGGAGCAGGAGCAATTGGAGGCGCTGAAACTGGTGGTTGAGCTGAATTATGAGACGGAAAACCCCAATCATCTTGAGACTCTTCATCTTTACCAATGAATGCTGTGTACCCTCCATAGCAAATTGAACCTATTCCTCCCAGGACGAGAAACATAAATATGTACTCATTAGTTGTGGAATATCTCGGAGCGATAGCATCAGAACTGAGGCCAGAGCCTCCATTTTCATACCCTTTTAACGTGAAATCTCCTGAACTGTCTTGAACAACTTCAAAACTAATTATTATATTGTTACCAACACCAAATTCTCCCATAATATCTGAACCAAAGCGGAAAGGAGGATCATTTTCAGATTTACCTATAGTCTCTAGCCAAATAAGGGTTTGACCATTTGACTGTTCCATTCTTGCTATACTGTCTGAAATCGTAACTGTATCGCCTATTGCGTATTCTTTGTACTTTTCAATTCCAGTTGAAGTATCTATTTGATCAACAAAGTCTTGACCTGAAATACACATCATTTTTGGAAAAATATAAGTTAATCCAAGAAGGCCAATAACTGCAAAAACAGCGCCCACCGCAATAAATGTATTGACACGCACGCATTAACACGCTACCTGTTAGATTTAAGGCTTACCTGCGAATTCAATTATTTAATAGTTTATTTCTGTAAGCTATAACTAAAGCAACTCCAGCAACTAAAATTCCGAGTACTAGTACAATGGCCGCAAAATTATTTTCAGAAGACTCAGTTTCACCATAACCATAGAACTCAATGTGAGTTGATAGTGAATGAGAACCTGACTCTCCAACAGACCTAACCAACAATTTATGGTCACCAGTGAATACCAAATCATTAGAATCTAGAGCAATTTGCCACGTTACATAAATCGATTCATTTCCACTGGAAACGTAAGACGCCTCTTTCCATGAACTACCATCTAAACTGTACTCTACTTTGGATATCTCTAAACCACGTCCCCAAGCTATACCGGTAAATTCATTTACGCTATTACCTGATTGCCATCCCAATAAGCTATCCGTAAAATGGGCTTGTAGGTCGACGTTCACATCTTCTAAATCAGTATTTACAAGTGAAGATTGTACAGCCTTATAGGCATCTGCCATACCCCAACCAAAATGTCTGTTCCAGTACGGATCAAGTTCTGGATAAGTTGCCCAAGGACCTTCCTCAACTCCTTCTCCATCAGCAGAAGAGAGAACTTCTTTTCTTTCTGCTGTTAAACGTAAAATTTCTCTAATCTCTAAAGGATTTAAATCAGGATTTGCTTCAATCATTAAAGCGATAACGCCAGATACTGCGGGCGCAGCATATGAAGTTCCACTTCCCCTGCCGCTGTAGCCGTTACCTGACGCGTCTTGACCTGGTAACCTATTGTAACAACTGCTACTTGCGTAGCATGCTTCTGCTTGAATGATATTCGTGCCTGGTGCTGATATATCTGGTTTCATTTCATTGTAAGGATTGCCGTCGTTGTTATCTCGACGTGGACCTCGACTTGAATATGATGCAATACCATCATCCTCTCTATCAATTGTATTTTTGTCATCTAAGGCTCCTACTGTTATCGATAGGCTAGATGAACCCATACCCGAAAGTCCATCATTGTCTGAACCCGAATTACCTGCTGCAACTGAAACTACAACACCAGCCAAAGTGGCTTCGTCTAAAACTTGAGAAAACATATCTGATCCATCAGAACCACCATTTTCATGAGAAGTTATACCCCATGACAGAGAAATAATGTCAATTCCAAAGCTTTCATTAGAAACTCCAGCCCATGCAGTATCTTTGTTGTCTATTACCCAATTAAGTCCGTCCATCGCAGATTCATAAAACTCCTGTTCAATAATATAATTCTCAAAAGGACCTGCGCCAAATGCTGTGCCTATTCTAACATCTACCAAGTCTGCATCGGGAGCTGAACCTGTAAAATTGGAAGGTTCTCCGTTAGGCAATATTCCGTTACTAGCTGCCATACCTGCACATGCAGTTCCATGCTGATTCTGGTCGTCAGGATCAAATGAGCCGTCATCCTCTTGCAAGGAGGCCACACAAAGTGCATCATCTGAGCAAACTGCATCATATCCTGCAATATACTTACCGTCCAAACCTGGATGTTCATTGTCTATTCCAGTATCAACAACAGCTATGTTTACACCTTTACCTGTAAATCCTAAATCCCATGCTCCAACAGGATATATCGACGAATTACTAGCTTTAATTGCGGGAGTCTGAACGTCTCCATGAAATACTACTTTTCCGTAAGGCTCTACCATAAGAACTCCTGGTAACTTACTAATTGTTTCGAATAAATCTGCCTTTACAACGCCCAGTAAAAGTCCGTTAACTAAATCAACATGAACTTTAACTTCTATCCCAAGACTTGTCAACAATTCCAAATCTTCGCTAGTAGGCTGATTATCGTAAATTATACCTATAGGATACTCTTCGTCAACATCTTCCAACCAATCAACTATCTTATTTCTATTTAAGTCTCGAGAAGTACTTTCCCACCATTCTTTTTCTTCCCAAGAAATTACCTTAACAGAAGGTATGTTACTAATTAAATCTTCTTTGGAATCTGGATTTGTAATTCCTGAAGCGGGCAGAGAAATAAAGACCAACATCGCAGTGACAACTAAAGTATTAATTTTTTCCACAATTCACCATCTAGAGTATATCATAAAAGTTTGTAGGACATTTAGAAAATCTAATCATACTCTTTTAGAGCAATATGGACACATTGACCATTTTTGATCTACAGCTTTACCACAACTTGAACAAGTCTTCATTTCCCGTTCTTTCTTCTCCGGTGCATCAGACCACAAATTTGGTGATGGGGGAGGTGGTAGCGGTTCTGGCCAAATAATCGAGATTCCTAAGCTAAATACTGATAGTATTCCTGATAAAATTTGTAAAAAAATATCATCTGCAAGGTATAGGTTAACACCTCCTAGAAGTGAAGTTAAGAAAAATGTTAATCTTAACATTTTCATTCAGCATACATTGCTTCTATTTCTTTGGCCCAATTTTCATTAATTTGTTTTCGACGGATTTTCAGAGTTGGTGTCATCTCACTATTATCTATATCAAAATCGCGAGGTAAAATAGTGACCTTTTTAACTTGCTCTGGATTTGAAAATCTGGAATTTAAAGAATTAATCTGGGAATTTATCTCTTCGAATATTTCACTACTTCCCGTAAATTCGGAGATAGGTCTTCCTCTCTTTTCTAATTCTTTAATCTGTTCTTGCGGATCTTTAGGAACGTCATCAGGATTCATTCCGAGTTTATCACGAAGTATTGCTCCTCCATCAAGTGTTACAAGCCCTGTGCAATAATTTCGAGAATCACCCACTAAAAAGAACTGAGAAACAAGAGAAATAGATTTCATTGTTTCCTCGATTACAAGAGGAGCTACATTCTTGCCATTCGAGAGGACATAAATTTCCTTTTTTCTTCCAGTAATATAGACATACCCTTGCTCATCAACTCTACCCACATCACCTGTTTTTAGCCATTCGCCGTCAAAAACTTCGGAGTTCGCTTCAGGATTGTTATAGTAACCTTTCATTATGTTATCACCTTTGAATTGTAACTCACCATCAGATGCAACTCTAACCTCAGTTCCGGGGACTGTGACTCCAATTGAACCCGTTTTGTTGTTTTTCTTATTATTGAAGGTCATTCCTGCTGTAGTTTCTGTCATTCCATATGCTTCATAGATTGGAATACCAACGCTATGGAATAAGTCTATAATTTCTGGGTTAATTGGGGCCGCCCCGGTAATCGCATGGTTGCAATTCTTAAAACCGGCTTTCTTTCTGATGATACCTTTAAAAACATTATTAAGGAGAGGTATTTTCAATCCTATGCGTACAATAGCCTTAGACTCTATGGCAGCTTTAACATTTGAATAAACTTTTTCATAAATTCTTGGCACACCCACAAAGAAATCAGGCTGAATTTCTTTAGCATAATCAATAATATGCAACGGGTTATCAACGACAGTCATATTCAGCGCACTTGTTACATGAGCATAATTATCGCAAACTTGGCCAAAAACATGCGCTTGAGGAAGCCAAGACACGTACTTATCGTGAGGATCTAGAGGCACGATATGATCAATTACTTGATTAGTAATAAAAGCAAAATTATGATGAGTTAGCTCTACGCCTTTAGGATTACCTGTTGTTCCCGAGGTGTAGATAATTGACGCTGTAGATCCCTTATCAATTCCTGAAATTCTTTTTGAAATTTCATCACTGTTCAATTTTTCTCCTTTAGAGATAAAGTCATTCCATGACATTGCCTTTGGATGATCCATCATTTGCTCGCCCTCCATCATTATAACATGCTCTAATTCAGGAAGATTATCCATTATATTATGAAGTCTGTTAACTGGTAATTTATCATTATTACCACCCCATTGAGGATTATGCCCGACAAAAATAAATTTAGATCCTGAGTTGGATACAATCCATTCAACTTCCTCAGGAGAACACGTGTGGTAAACACTTACTGCCGTCCCGTCCACTGCATGAGATGCTGCATAAGATGCAAACCATTCCTTTCTATTATAGCTATAGATACATACTCTATCTCCAACGTTGTGTCCAAGAGCTAGTAACGAAAATGAAATTTTATCTACATATTCACCGTATTGAGACCAGTTAAGAGTTTCCATTTCTCCATTACTATTTTTCTGAGATATAGCTGGTAAGTCTCCATGCTTCTCTGTGTTATAATTTATTTTTTCAGGTAAGGTCATCCAACTCATAATTTAGTTAGGCACTGAGATTATATTAAGCTATAGTTGCAGAAGCTTAGATTTTGCCATAATAAACTCTTCTTCAGATAGAACACCTTTCTCCCGCATCTCCGCTAATTGAACTAATTTAGACATTAGCTCATCGTCAGACTTTTCTTGACTTAAGTCATTTGATTCATCCATTTCATTTCTTTCTAATCTTCTCTCACTGGGAGATTCATTACTTTCGATAACTCTTGCTTCCCTAGCAAAGTTGCGCGCCTTCTGAATGTTAACTAGAAATTTAAGGTAGTTAGAGCTTGAAAAGTTTTTTGAAGCTTCTGCAAAAGTCTTCTTGGCTAAAGTTGTATCTAGGTTCTGATCTGAAGCTTTGGCAATACTCCTCTGACAACTCAGTAATAACCTTTTGAGATATGGCTCCAGGCTGTAGTTAAACACGCCTCCCTTATTACCTAGAATAACATTTCCACCACCACTAGCCATAACCCCTATTCTAGAGCTTTCATTAACAAAACCCCATACTTTTTTCCCGGATTTATTGTAAAGATTAACTTTGTTTGGTGATTCTCCAACTGAAACAAAATCAGCAGTTTGTGCCATATCAATCCATAACGGCTGTGAATCAAATGTATTCTCCCAAAGCATTCGTGAATTTTTGACGCAAAACGAAAATCTACGATCGCTAGTTAGGTATCCGAGATAATCTCCATTAGAACTAATGCAAGTCCTCAGAACTTCAGAACCAGTTTCCTTTGACCACAGAACATTACCTTTTGAATCATACAAGTATAAATGAGAATAATCGGTTCCAGCCAATATAAATTCTCCATCTGAAGTGATATCAACTGAATTAACGGAAAAATCTGAATTACTAAGATGGACCTCCCATTTTTTCTTTCCCTTACCATCAAACAGCATTAACCTTCCTTCTTCAGTACCTACTGCAATTAGATTTCCTCGCGAAGAAATACTTACAGCTAGGACTGAACTATCTAATTCTCTATGCCACAGCGATTCGCCCTTTAAATTAACCAAATACAATACTTTCTGAGAACTACCTACAGCAATTTTTCCACTTATCGTCGAAACAGATACATCTTTAATTTTACGGATTTTCTTGTTGTACCACAAGAGTATTCCCCTTGAATTTAAAAATATCAAACCATTTGGAGTTCCAACCGCAGAATATTTACCATCTAATGCGACTGACAAAGCTGAAGGTGAAATATTTTCCCGAAATGACCAAGTTGCGGAGGCTGGACGCATGAGCTTTGGTTTAGATAAGCTCTACGAGCATTTAAATCTTTCTAATTTTTAAAGTATCAAAACGGCTGCAGAAACTGTTGTACACCAAAATCCTTTCCTTTCCAACTTAGCCGTTTGAATAATAGATTCAGTTTTAACTATTCTATTATCAATTTCCCATTGCTCACGTTTCTCATCCCAAGACGCGTCAGGATCAAAATTAACCCCATATGTAGTCGCTAACATCTCCGCAGCTAAATCTTCTACATACTCTTCCATCGCACCGTTATCCATACCTATACAGTGGTGCTCAGAGAGATATCCATAATGACTATTATCTTTTGGAATTGCTACTCCAACTCCTGAACTTACTAAATCTCCAAACTTATTACTATCTGAACGGGCCAAAACAACTGGGACTACTTGGCCAGGGCTCAATAAATCAGCTCCTTGCTTTTGAGATATAAATTCGCATTTTGGAGGTAGTATACTAGAGACTGTTATTAAATTCAAGGAAGCGATGCCTGCTTCTCTTAAAGCGAGTTCAAAGGAGGTCAATCGCTCTTTACTCACGCCTTTTCCTTTAGTTAAAAAAATTTTTTTCGGAATCCAATTTTGATAGTTCACAATATTCACTCAAATTAGTTCTATATAATGTTTAGACTCAATATTTAATTTTAATTAGTAAATTGACGAACTCAACTACACAAATAATTATATAGAGGTCCCAAATCAAATAACGTGCAAAAACAGCTTACAAGAAGGATGGCTGGAGAAATTGTTATTTCTGAAAAGCCAGGCGACACTCTGAAAAAATGGAGAAACATATTCAAACTTTCTCAGAAAAACCTTGCCTCACTTCTAAATGTTAAACCTTCTGTAGTTTGTGATTTTGAAAAAGGAAGAAGAGCTTCACCCGGAATAGGAACTGTTAGGAAATTTGTTGAAGCAATGGTAGAGTATGATAAAGCTCAAGGTGGTAAGATTGTGAGTAGTATGTTTGCAAAAGATAACAATAGTGCAGTATACGATATTAGAGAATTTAACACAGGAACCGCAATTGATAAGCTAATCAAAGAAATAGATGGAGAAATTTTATCAGGTAATGATGACATTTTGGAAAGACCGATTTATGGATATACTATTGTAGATTCTTTAAAGGCAATAACCACATTTAATGTATTCGGAGATTTGTACGGTTGGTCTAATGAAAGAGCTATTTTCTTCTCAGGTGTACACTTTGGAAGATCACCAATGATTGCTATCCGAGCTCATCCAGTAAAACCTAGGGTAGTAATTTACATTAAACCAAAAGCAATAGACAAACTTGCCACAAAATTAGCTGAAATGGAAAGGATAGTTCTGGTTAAGACGGAACTCGATGAAGATGAAATAGTTAGAATACTAAAAAAATTTAATTAAGGAAAAATATGAGCGGAATCGTTAGTTATGGAGCGTATATACCCAGTCACAAAATAGAGACTGGAGAAATTGCATCTGTGTGGGGTGCAGACGGTAGTGCATGGGCTAAAAATTTGAATGTTTATTCAAAGTCAGTCCCTGGGCCTGATGAAGATGTTATCACAATTGCTGTTGAAGCTACAAGAATGGCTATGAAGAGAACAAACCTAGATGGAAACAATATCGGAGCAATATACACAGGTTCAGAATCTCATCCTTATGCAGTTAAACCGACATCGACCATCGTAGCTGAAGCTATTGGTGCAACTCCAAATCTAACTGCTGCAGACTTTGAATTTGCATGTAAAGCAGGTACCGCTGCAATACAAACTTGTTTAGGTATAGTTGGTAACAATCAGGTTGAAAATGGTATCGCAATAGGAGTTGACACCTCACAAGGTGCTCCTGGTGATGCATTAGAATACAGCGCGTCAGCTGGTGGTGGTGCGATGATTATAGGAAATGAAAACGTCATAGCAACAATAAACCACACAACATCTTATACAACAGATACGCCCGACTTCTGGAGAAGGGAGGGGCAGAAGTACCCTAGACATGGTGGCAGATTTACAGGAAAGCCAGCTTTTTTCAAACATGTAATTATGTGTGGAAAGATGATTATGGAAATGGCAGGTAGTAAACCCGAAGATTATGATTACGTGGTTACGCATCAGCCTAATGGAAAATTCCCCGTGCGGGCAGCTAAAACTTTAGGCTTCAATGAGGAACAATACAAAACTGGACTTTTAACTCCAAGGATAGGAAATACCTATTCAGGTGCAGTTTTTCTTGGACTATCTGCTATTCTTGATATAGCTAAGCCTGGCGATAGAATACTTGCGATTGCTTACGGATCTGGAGCTGGAAGTGATGGTTTTGATTTGACAGTCACCGATGAAATATCGAAAATGGATCGAAGTGAAACTGTAGAAGAAATGATTTCTAGAATGGAAATCATTAATTACGCAACATATGCAAAGTACCGTGGAAAATTAAACATGGGGGACTCAAAATGAGAGACGTAAGCATAATAGGCGTAGGAATTACCAAATTTGGCGAACTCTGGGATAAATCACTAAGAGAGTTAGGCCTTGAAACCGGACTTGCTGCAATAAATGATGCGGGAATTACAAGCAACGATATTGATGCCCTTTACATTGGGAATATGGCTGCGGGATCTACCTTACAGCAAGAGCATGTAAGCGCGTTGATAGCTGATTATTGTGGATTAGCTAACCAAAACATCCCGGCTACAAGAGTTGAAGCTGCCTCAGCATCAGGTGGTTTGGCGATTCGGCAAGCATACATGGCAATAGCTGGTGGGTTTATCGACGTAGCAGTTGTTGGAGGTGCCGAGAAAATGACCGACGTTAGCGATTCTGAATCATCGTACACGGTCAGTATGGGTTCTGATGAACAATGGGAAGCTAAAGCTGGAGCAACGTTCACATCACTTCATGCAATAATAGCCCAAAACCATATGCTTGAATACGGCACTACAAGAGAACAGTTATCTTCTGTGGCTGCTAAAAATCATTACCACGCATCTTTGAACCCCATGGCACAATTTCCGTTCGCATTGAATGCTGAAGCTGTAAGTAAGTCTGGTATGGTTTCAACACCATTGAGGATGTTGGATTGTGCTCCAAATAGTGATGGAGCTGCTGCTGTTGTTTTATGTGCTTCTGATAAAGCGAAAAAGTTTACTGACAAATCAATCAAAATTATAGGCTCTGGGCAAGCGTCTGATACTCTGAGCCTACATCATAGAAAGTATTTACATCGGCTACCCGCAATCAATATAGCAGCCAAAAAAGCTTTTGAAGATTGTAACAGAAAGCCCGAAGATTTAGATCTCATTGAAGTGCATGATAACTTCACCATCTCTGAGATTATAGCTCTCGAAGAAATTGGAATATTTAAGAGAGGTGAAGCTGCACAAAAAAGTCTAGAAGGCGAGACAAAATTAGGTGGATTTGTTCCTACAAACACAAGTGGTGGATTAAAGGCAAGAGGACATGCGCCCGGAGCAACCGGGATTGCACAAATAATTGAGCTTGTAACACAGTTACGTGGAGAAGCTGGTGACAGACAAGTGAAAAATGCAAAATTAGCTCTTGCAGAAAATCACGGTGGTACTGCAGCTACAGCTGTAGTTCATATATTGGAGGCTGAATAATGTCCGTACCTAGATTTTGGAGGGAATTAGATACGAGATATAACTTGATTGGTTCGTACTGTAAAATAACAGATACCTACCATTATCCAAGAAGAAGTTTCAATCCTGAAGCTGGAAGAGAATCAATAGGAAGCATGGAGGACTACCAATTCAAAGGAACTGGTACTGTGGTTACGCCAACTGTAGTCCACCAAGCTCAAACTGGATATGAGATGTTTGGTCCGTACTGCATGGCAATTATAGAACTTGATGAAGGGCCAAGAATAACGTCTCAAATAGTTGATTGCAACCCTAACAGCGTAAAAGCTGGAATGAAAGTAAAGTCCGTTTTCAGAAAGTTAGGAGAAGATAGTGAAAGTGGAATACTTCATTATGGTACAAAATTTATTTTACTTGGAAATAATAATGACCAAGAAGACGAAGATGACACTGTTGAAAATTTAGAAGTTTAGCTAGAAACTTATATATCTACTGGTGAAGAATTGTATTTCTATATGCCAAATAAACAAAGAGAACTGAAGGACCCACGTGAATGGGTAAAGGACCTCGACATAGAGTCAACTGAAGATATTGCTGTTCCTAAGATGCTTGTAGACCAAGTCATTGGTCAAAAGCAAGGTGTAGAAATTGTGAGAAAAGCTGCTGAGCAGAAGAGACATGTTATGCTAATTGGAGATCCGGGAACTGGAAAATCAATGCTTGCAAAATCAATGTCTGAACTACTCCCTAAAGAAGAATTACAAGATGTTCTTGTTTATCACAATCAAGAAGATAATAACGAGCCTAGAGTAAGAGTTGTACCCTCTGGTAAAGGTAAAGAAATTGTTCAAGTGCAGAAGGCTCAAGCAATGATTGAAAAAGAGAAAAAAGCTAAATCTCAAATGTTGATTGTGTTTACTGTAGTTGGTTTCGGTATTCTGTGGTTCATAACTACTGGATTTAGCAATCCTATGATTATTTTTTACAGCTTAATCGCAGCTGCATTCATATTCATGGCAATGCGATACACTAACCAAAGAAATGACACTGCAAATGTTCCTAAGGGTTTAGTGCTGCATAAATATGATGCTGAAGCAGCCTTTGTTGATGCTACTGGAGCTCATGCTGGGGCCTTACTAGGAGATGTTAGACATGACCCATTTCAGTCCGGAGGATTAGAAACACCTGCCCATGATAGGGTAGAAGCTGGGGCAATACACAAAGCCCACCGTGGTGTACTTTACATTGATGAAATAAATCTTCTTCGTATGGAATCTCAACAAGCTCTTTTGACGGCTATACAAGAAGGTGAATTTTCAATTTCAGGACAGTCTGAGCGATCTGCAGGTGCTATGACTAAGACTGAACCTGTACCCTGTGACTTTGTTTTAGTTGCGGCAGGAAACCTTGATGCAATTCAAGGAATGCATCCTGCTTTAAGAAGCAGGATTAGAGGATACGGATATGAAGTGTATATGAACTCGACTATTCCTGACTCACAGGATAATCGAGAAAAATTAGTAAGGTTTATAGCTCAAGAGGTTGCAAAAGATGAAAAAATAGGTCACTTCTCAAAAGGTGCAATTGGTGAAGTTATTCATGAGGCACAGAGAAGAGCAGGTAGACAAAACCATCTAAGCTTGAGACTAAGGGAGTTAGGAGGTTTAGTTCGTGTTGCAGGAGACGTTTCAAGAGAACTTGGAGAAAATACAGTAACTGCGGAGCACGTAATGACTGCGAAAACCATTGCTAAGCCCTTGGAACAACAAATTGCAGATAGATATGTTGAAAGAAGAAAAGATTACAAAACATATTCCATTAAAGGGTCTGAAATTGGGATGGTGAACGGTTTAGCCGTGATGGGTGCCAACTCAGGAATGGCTGAAATGGCCGGAATACTGATGCCAATTGTAGCTGAAGTAACTCCCGCTCAATACAAAAATCATGGAAGGGTAATTGCTACTGGAAAACTAGGCGATATAGCTAAAGAAGCTGTAGAGAACGTATCTGCATTGATTAAAAAGTACACGGGAGAAGATATTTCAAAATATGATATTCATGTTCAGTTCGTAGGTGCCTACGAAGGTGTAGAAGGTGACTCTGCATCTGTTTCTATTGCAACTGCGGTAATTTCTGCCTTAGAAAACGCAGAGATAGATCAGACCGTCGCTTTAACGGGTTCGTTAAGTGTTAGAGGACAAGTATTACCAGTAGGAGGAGTAACTGCCAAGATCGAGGCAGCTGCAGAATCTGGGGTTACTAAAGTTCTAATCCCCTCAATGAACGCACAAGATGTACTACTGGATTCTAAATACAAAGATATAATCGAAGTAATTCCTGTTTCAACACTCAAGGAAGTTCTCGATAATATACTTACAGCTAGTCCAAGTAAAGAAGGCTTGTTAGATAACTTAACCAAATTTATTCCGAGCTCTCAATTTTCAAACGAAATGAAAAAACCTTCAGTCTAGTAAATTATTACCTTGCCGTATTTTTCTAGACTTTCTGATAATTCTTCAACGTTATCTGAAACTGCTATTATTGAAGTACCTAGATGAGCGATTGATGAGACTGCACCAATTGGTATAGAATCTAGCATTTCAACCAGTGATTCATTAATTAATCCAGCTTTTTCAGTAAAGATACGGCCTATTTTCAACACTGAGCGAATGTCATACTCAGTCACCTGCAAACTTGAAGAGACTACATTAATTATCTCTGACCATTCGGGGCTTGAAATTATCTCTGATGTATTTCTACCAATTCCAGACACACATACTACTAATTTAGAATCTACGCTAAACGTCCTAGTTTTACCTAGTGCTCCTGGTACTTTCCTTTCGACAATCAGTGGAAAATCTCCTTTAGCAAGTGCTGAAGAAATAGCTACGACATCACCCAAGCCTGAACTATACTCTATTTCTGCTTGATGGGCTGCTAAAGTACATTTCTCTAAGTTTTTTTCCAGCTCTAAACAAGCTGCCAATGCAGAGGCTCCTGATATACCAAAACCAGCTCCGATAGGTAGGTCTCTCCGTAGATATACGGTTAATCCTTTATTTCCATAACCTAGTAATTCAATAGCCCTGGTGACTACTGGATCCTCAATTATCTTATTATCGACAATTACTATATTTCTTTCCTTTTCCCTATTATCAGTGACAATTGAACAATAAACGCCTTGAGGCAATACGATTCCCAAACCAGTTGAACCCATTTTAATTGGATCATTGTGCTTATGAATGGCAAATGTTAAACTCACGTGACCTGGGGCAAAACTCATTTTTTTACCATATTATTGTACAATAAATTAAGTTTGCGGGCCTGCCATTTCCATCCAAATTTTCCACTAAGTAACTCGGCTCCCGATTCTCCACATCTCATTCTTAGCTCCACATCTCGTAAACTGTCTAATGATTTTAGTAAGCTTTCAACACTTCCGTAATCTGCCAATTTACCAAGTTTGTGCTTTAAAACCAACTCTCCAACAAATGTTCCACTTGAGGCTATGATTGGTTTTCTTGCTGATGCTGCCTCAAAAAACTTATTTGGTAAAGAAATCGCATGGTCCGGAATGCCGGGGTCTCTCATTCCCAATATAACATCCGCAATAGAAAAATATTTTGGTAAATTATCTGAAGGAACTGTCCCCAAAAATGTCACATTTTTGGAATCACGTATGGCCTCGGAAACTTTAGTTGCCCACATACCATGCCCTCCCAAAATCAGATGATTTTTATCACCACTATTTACTGCATCAATTGCTTCCATTACAGACCTCCCCGGACCTAAACTTCCAATATATAGAAGGACTAATTTTGAAGAATCTATACCAAGCTCTTTACGAAATTCATGTGGTGAAACATTTGATGAAAAATGTTCAGTAGTTCTTGAATTGAAAATCATTAATCTTCGCTTTGCGCCATAACTAACCAAACGTTTCATAATGGAAGGAGATACTGTAATTACTCCATCTGATTTACTAACTACATATCTCTCCAACAATGTTGCTACAGTAGGTAGAGGCCAAGCTAAATCAGATATCATGCCTGAATAATCTTCGTGTGCATCATAAATCCAAGGCTTACTAATTTTATTAAACAACGATATCACTGCAGTATCCAAGTCATGAAAATGGATAACATCGGACTCTATAGAATTTAAAACTAAGGAAAGCTGCCGCTTTGCTTGAATATGTTGAAAAATCCGCTTTGCTAGTGGTTGTTCTGGTGTTGAAACTGGAGCAAAAACTCGATGTATATGAATACCATTTACTACTTCTTTTTGCGGTGCGGAAATAGGCTCTCCGGATACTGAACGAGCCCAACAAATTATTGTAACTTTATGGCCTGAATCATTTAGTGCAGTAGCTTCGCGTGCAACGCGTCCATCTAAAACAGGGTGCAAAAAATCAGTTCCTAGCACCATACTGATATCCATTGACACATGTTACCAAGGTGGGCTTTTAGCTCTGTTGCTAAAATTTTTTCCTAACAAAATTATAACAAACGCCTTTAGAAGCACCTCTATGAGATTATGTGGCTAGTGTTGGAATAATCTGCGATAGAGAACTTCTGAAACCCATGGACCAACGAGTATGGAAACAAGCAACATCTATCAAAAAAATGGGATACGATGTTGAGATTATAACGCCACACCACAAAACTTATACAAAAACGATGCAAAAAATTAAAATACATTGTATCAAGAAAAGTAAATTGCCTGGAATTACGGCCCTAAATTTAATAATCAAAACATTAAAAGGAAAATACGATATCCTTCATTGCCATGAGTTCAACCCATTGTTATACACAATAATATTAAAAAAATTAACAAATAGTAAAATAATTTGGGATTGCCACGAAGACTATCCCTCATTAATAAGTACTAAAATTAATAGAAATGGACTAGTAAAAGAAAATAAAAATTTAGGATTGCTAATTCATTTATTAATTAAACTGGCTATAAGGAATGTAGATACAGTACTTACCATAACTCCTCCGTTAGTGAAAAGATACAGAAAATACAAGAGAACCTTAATTTTACCTAACTTCCCGCCTTCTAATTTATTCAATAAAAATTTAAAGAATGTTGATATTAAGGAAAGATATGCAAACAAACAAATTCTAATCTATCAAGGAGGAATTAAAAAAGGTAGAGGCATGGGATTAATTCTTTCGTCTTTGGATATTGTTAAGAGAGAAATTCCTGATTTAGTATTTGTCGTTCTTGGAGGTGAAATTGAGAAAACTGGATGGAGTATTGAAAGTGAAAAATTTTTAGTTGACCACAATGATAGCATAATTACTACTGGCTGGGTTGATTATGACAAAATGGCACCATACTTAGCTCAAGCTGATTTAGGTATAATCATGAATCGACCAACTCATTATAATAACAGAATAGGATTACCAAATAAATTATTCGAATATTTAGCATGTGGCTTACCAGTAATATCGAGTAATTTACCTGAAATTAAAAAAATAATAGATAAAAATGAGTGTGGAATTATACTAGATTCAGATGAACCTAAAAAGATAGCAAAATCGATAATTGATTTTTTTAGTAACAAAAGCAAAAAGAAAGTAATTACTGAAAAGTCAAAAAATATTTCTTCAAAGTATTCTTGGGAAAGATGCGAAAAAATTCTGGATTTTGCTTACCACTCTTAATTAACAAATACACTATAATATTTTGAACCCCTATACTATTTGGTAAAGGTGAAGATTACATGTGTTGTTGGGGCAAGACCTCAATTTATCAAATTAGCGCCTTTTTTAACAAAATGTAAGAAAATTGGACATAATATAAGAACAATTCATACTGGACAGCATTATGATAAAAACATGTCCGACGTTTTTTTCGACGAACTAGGATTGGATAAACCTAATAGAAATTTAGAGATTGGACCTGCAAGCCAAACAGAGCAAATTGCTAAGATCATGTTAGGCTTAGAACTAGATTTGCTGGATGATGAACCTGATTGGGTGGTTGTTTTTGGAGATACTACCTCGACTATAGCAGCTTCGATAGTAGCTTCTAAAATGGGAATTAGATTAGCTCACATTGAAGCCGGACTACGTTCATTTAACAGGGATATGCCTGAAGAAATAAATCGAATTGTTTCTGATCATGTTTCTGATTTACTATTTGTTCCCTCCAGTACTGGAATGACCAATCTAGTTAATGAAGGACTTGAAAAACGTGCTGTAAAAACTGGAGACCTAATGGCTGATGTTTTATTCCACTTCAAGAACAAATTATCTGATAATATTGTCAGTCAATATAATCTCAAAAAAGAAGATTACTACTTGCTAACTTTACACAGACCTGCTTCTGTTGACAATATTGAGATGCTAGATTGGATGATTAAACAAGTAATTGCAATAAATGAAAAAGTAATTTTCCCTGTGCATCCACGTACTAAGTTAAAACTAGAAAACAATGAATATATTGATGAAAATTTATTGGTTATTCCTCCCCTAGGATATTTAGATTTTCAATCTCTAATTTTCAATAGTAAAGGAGTCTTAACAGATTCCGGAGGAATACAGAAAGAAGCATATCTCTGGAAAAAACCGTGCTACACGCTTAGAACTGAAACTGAATGGACCGAAACTATCAAAACTGGATGGAATAATTTGGTTATTCCTGGTAAAGATAATTTATTGGATATAATAAACGAATGGAAAATACCAAACGATCACCCTAACTTGTATGGAGATGGAAAAGCTGCAGACAAAATAATCTTTGAAATGGAAAATAGAATTTAGACAAAAGTAAATCTGTTCACTGTAGTAATATTTTATATACACTGAATCACTCGTAAGAAACTAGTGTTAACTAATTTGTTTGGAGATGAAATAAAAAATGTCGAATCCCCCCGGAAAATATGGAAACGTAAGAAATTTCTTAGATAATCTTGGTAATGAAAAAATAAAAATCTGTAGAAATTGTAATGCTGTATTTAGCTATACAACTGAGACTACTACACTATGTTTATCATGTGATTTTGAAGAAGAAATTAGTACACTACCTGCAGTTGTTGAAATTGAAGATGAATTTGAAATTACTGAACCTACTGTAGTTGATGCCCAGCCTACTGTATTAGATGCACAACCTGTAACGATAGATGCAAAACCTGTAGTTGCTGAAGTTGACGTTGTTGAAATAAACGACGACTGGGAAATGGACT
>JAYYHK010000133.1:0-7572 GCA_036148495.1 Thermoplasmatota archaeon
GACGGTAGAACAGTTAATGTTCAAGTTCCTGCAGGATGTAACGCAGGTTCTCAATTCACAATAACGGTGAACTAAATGAAAAATCAAGTACAAAAAATTTGCTCGATGGCCATTGTTGGCCTGCTAATGTTTTCAGGTTGCTTAGATACTGAAGAAGCAATAGGAAAAAATCTAAACCCTACAGCAGTTGTTGACGTTGTTTCAGGTTTCCGCGTTGTTAATCTTAATGATCAAGTTCAATTTGATGCTTCACAATCCGTAGATTCTGATGGCACGATAGTATCGTATTTGTGGGATTTTGGCGATGGTAACACAGCGACTACTAAAATGGCAATGCACAGATATCAAACTCCCGGAGATTATATCGTCTCATTATCGGTCACTGACGATGATGGCGCAGTTGGCAATAACGATCAGGGACTGACTTACATTACAGTTCTTCACGGTGAAGTCAATGAAGGTTCCGGAGTTCCACACGCTATTCTTTCAGTCAAAGCTTCAGTTGTTTCTCCTGGAGCTTCAGTTGATTTCAGTGGAGCTGGTTCTTGGGCCTGGACTCAAGATGAAGACGGTTCTTGGTCAGTTGACAACTCTGCAATAAGCTCTTGGCAATGGGACTTTGGAGATGGCCAAAGTGCAATAGGTTCAGAGGTATCTCACACTTTTGGTTCAGCTGGCGGATTTAGTAGTTTTTCAGTTCTTGGAAGTTATCCAGTTAAACTAACTGTAACTAGTGGTGACAATATTCCAGATACAGTTTACAGAACTGTTAGGGTAATTGCAGAAGAGTCTTCTGAATCTAAATCTCCAGATCCTAAAGTTTACACAACAGTCAGTATTGGAGATCCACGAACTTTAGATCCTGCAGAAGCTTATGACTCTGCAAGTGGTGGTGTACTTTCTAATACCTACGAAACTTTAGTCTTTTATGACAGAGATAAGGAAGATACTTTAATTCCAGTATTAGCTACAGAAGTTCCCTCTACTGCTAATGGAGGTATATCTCCAGATGGTTTGACTTACACCTTCAAAATAAGGCAAGGAGTGACATTTCATGACGGCTCAGTTATGGATGCAGACGATGTTGTTTTCTCAATAAACAGATTATTGATTATGGGTCTCGGTCCTTCTTGGATGTATGCAGAATTGTTAGATGATACCGACGAAGATGGCGACGGAATCGTTGATAGTATTACTAAAATTGATCAATACACAGTTCAATTTCAACTGAAGGAAGCGGCACCCAGATTTTTGCCGATTATGGCCTATACAGCAGGCTCCATTGTCTCTAAAGATTGGGTAACGAGCAAAGGTTGTGGTTATCCTGCAGAGGGTGTTCAATGTGTCGCAATTGAAAAGGAAGTAATGGGTACTGGCCCTTACATGATGAATGAAAATTATGGTGGTAAATGGGTTCCTGAGCAGTACGTTTTGATGCAATATTATCCAGACTACTGGAGGGGATGGTCAGACAGTGAGAGGCAATCTTTTGGTGTTACAGCAAAAGGCTTTATCGAAACAGTAATAATAAAGAAGAATAATGATCAAGTAGCTAGATTACTCGAACTTAGATCTGGAAATGCAGATTCAGTTTATGTTCAACCAACATTTGTTGATGAAGCACTAACTTATGATAACATTGAGTACAAATCAAATCTTCCTTCCATGACTATGATTCAGATTTCTTTTAATCACGATATTGTAAATCATGCCGGCTCAGCACCTTCTAGCGATTTCTTTGCTAATGAAGATGTGAGGAAAGGATTCTGTTACTCATTTGATTATGATACATTCATCAATGATGTGATAGATAATAGAGGTCAGCAACCAAGAGGCCCTATACCTGATGGTATGCTGGGTTACAATCCAAACGGACCACAATATAGCTTTGATTTGTCTATGGCTGAAATGCATTTTAGAGAAGCTGGCGTGTGGGATACTGGATTCAGTGTCTCAGCCTATTACAATTTAGGTAATGATGTAAGGCTTGAAGGACTGCTATTGCTTGAGAACGCAATTGAGAGCTTGAATCCAAAATTTGATATCGATATTCAAGGATTGGAATGGCCTGTATTTTTAGATAAGTTAAAAACCAGAGAGATTCCATTATTCATGCTTGGATGGGGTGCAGACTATTCTGACCCACATAATTTTGCACATCCTTTCTTGCACGGTGCTGAAGGTTATTACCCTTCAAATTATTTAGGATTTCAGTATGATGACCTTGATAACCTAATTATGGAAGCAGCAGCTGAACAAGATCCTTTCCAAAGGCAGCAAATGTACTATGACATTGCAGACTTAGAGCATGAGAAGGCATTGCATATCTGGGTTTATCAACCGACAAGTTACCGAATCGTAAAAGACTGGGTTAATGGTTGGTATCACAATATGATGCATGGTACCTTGTACTATACATTGAGCAAGAGTTAGACACTCTATTCTTAAGTAAAACGTTCTTTAGCTGAACGTGAAGCTCTGGATATATGTAGCTAGAAGATTAGCATTGACTATTCCAGTATTGCTAGGAGTAACTCTAATCACATTTTATCTGTCGTACGGTATGGGAGATCCATTAGCTGCATACGTAACAGAAAGAACGACAGAAGAACAATACGAGATGTTGGCTGAGAAACATGGTGTTAATGAGCCGATATATGTTCAATATTTCACTTATCTCAGAAGTGTTATTACCTTAGATTGGGGTTATTCAGAAGTACTCAATGAAGAGGTTTCAGATGCACTTAGGTACAGATTTGCAGCAACTTTAGAGCTTTCAATATTGGCATTTATTTTTGCAGTTGCAACAGCGATTCCTCTTGGTATTTTTTCATCAATTAGGCAGAATCGCTGGGAAGATCACAGTATTCGATTGTTTGCCTTAGCAGGCTCTGCAATTCCAATTTTTTGGTTTGCATTAGTTCTTCAATATTTTTTTGCAGTGACCCTTGATGGGTATTTACCAAATCTTAATTGGCCAATCACTTCACGTTTTGACGAAGTTCTCTGGGAAATACAAGATCCAATTGATATGAACACAAATTTCTTGCTTTTTGATGCACTAGCTGCAGGTTCTTGGGTACATTTTAAAGATGCATTACAGCACATGATACTTCCGGCTACCGTACTGGCCTACAGTTCAATGGCTACAATTATTAGACTGATGAGAGGTAATATGTTGGACGTTCTAGGTCAAGACTATATTCGAACTGCTAAATCTAAAGGGCTCTCTGAAAGCCAAGTTACATACAAGCACGGAGCACCTAATGCAATGATTCCCACTGTAACGCTTTTGGGGATGGGTTTTGCAGGATTGATAAATGGTTCAGTTTTGACGGAAACCATTTTCACTTGGCCAGGTCTTGGTGCGTGGGCAATTACTGCTATGCGAAGTCTTGATGTATCTGCAATACTTGCATATACTTTGTTCTCAGCTTTTTTATACATTATAGCAAATTTAGTAGTCGATATTCTTTATGCTTTTTTGGATCCTCGTGTAGAGTTAAGTGGCCATTCGAGTGTTGTGGAGATAGTTGTAGTTTCCGTTTCAATATTACTTTTAATCATAACTTACTTTAGTGTAGACTATGCAGTTGCATTTGGCGTTATTATTCTATTTTCAGTAATTTCATTTTCGTTATATTTTATGGCGGCACGATTTTTGAATAACCCAGAAGACCTTTGGCTTCTTTTGCTATTTATTGGTACATTGTTTGTAGTTTGGTCAATATTATCAGGTTTTTTTGTGATTATCTTACTAATTTTGACTATTTTTTACATTTGTTACTTAGCATATAATTGGGATGATTTGAAAGACAGTATTGCACCAAAATTTGATGAATTTAAAAGAACGTTATATCAAATTAGAAAGAATCCGTTAACGATGCTAGGTCTCTTTTTAGTTTTATCCTTGATTTCAGTTGCCTTCTTTGCACCTTGGCTTGCACCACCTTCAGAAAATCAAAGAGATCCAATGAGAATGGAAGAACATTTTTCTTTTAATCAGCCTAGAAACTTTCAGCCACCTTGCTATTTCTCTTGTACGGCAGATTCAGGAGAAGTTGATGGCTACATTTTAGGAAGTACTGACAGAGGATACGACATTTACTATGGAATAGTTTGGGGAAGTCGCACTTCATTAGACGTAGCTGTAAAGGTTGTCCTCACAGGCACTTTTATTGCAGTAGTTATAGGCGCAGTCTCAGGATACTATGGAGGTAGAGTCGATGATATCGTGATGAGGATAACTGACGTTTTCATAGCTATTCCAGGACTAGTTCTGGCCTTAGCTATTATTGCAGTTACTGAGGATACTTCAATCGAAATGCTGATGTATGCATTGATAATTGTCGGGTGGCCAGGTTTTACTAGAATCATAAGGGCGGAGGCCCTTCGTATCCGTAAATTGCCCTACATTGAAGCTGCTAAAGCATCGGGCGCTTCAGATTTTAGAATAATATTTAATCATGTGATACCTAACTGCATTACTTCCGTAATTGTTATTGCAACCATGGATATGGGAGGTATCGTGTTGTCTCTGGCTGCGTTAGGTTTCTTAGGATTTGGAGGAGGGCCAGATTTAGCAGAATGGGGTAAGCTTGTTTCATTTGGACAAGATAATATTTTGTTAGGTCAATGGTGGTCTTTCTTTTTTCCCGGACTAGTTATTGCACTATGGGCTCTAGGCTTTTACCTTTTAGGAGACGGAATTAGGGATATTTTGGACCCTAAGCAGAGGAATTAATGTTAGAAATCGAAAATCTAAAAACGAATTTCAATACCTATGATGGCGTCGTTAAAGCATTGGATGGAGTTAATCTTAAAATTGAAGATGGAGAGATATTTGGTTTAGTTGGAGAAACTGGTAGTGGAAAGTCTGTTACATGTTATTCTGCTTTGAAATTACTTCCTAAGTCGGGAGAAATAGTTGATGGAAAGATCACTTTAAATGGTGAAGATATTACGCACGCTTCAGAGGAAAGGCTAAGAGAAATTAGAGGTGGCGAAATAGGCATTATTTTCCAAGATCCATTATCTGCACTTAATCCAGTTATGACAGTTAATGAACAAATTGGAGAGATTCTAGTTTTACATCAAAATGCAGAGCTCCAAAAGTTAGCCTCTGAAAAAGAGATTCCAGCTTACAAAAGTGAAAGATGGAAAGCTTCTCCAGGTATAGAATTCACAACGATGGCATTCTGTATATCCTTTATTTCTTTATTTGTTTTGTTGGGACAATGGAGATTTTCTTTACCTTTCTTGTTTATTATAGTGTTGATGTTCATAAGAGATTATTTGCAGAGAGATAATCCTGGATCAGCTTTAGACTTGATGGTAATTAGTGCACTATCAAGAGTAAAATTACCTAATCCAGAACAAATAGCTAACTCGTATCCTCACGAGCTAAGTGGAGGTATGCAACAGAGAGTTATGATCGCTATGGCCTTAGCAGGTAAGGCTAAGATGTTAATTGCAGATGAACCAACAACTGCTTTGGATGTAACAATTCAGGCTCAAATTCTTCAACTGATAAAGGATATTCAAAGAGAGGAAAATATGTCAGTTCTTTTGATAACTCATGACTTAGGAGTTGTAGCTGAAACATGCGAAAAGGTGGCTGTCATGCACAAAGGTAAAATTGTCGAACAAGCTACGGTGGATGAAATTTTTACTAATCCTAAGAATGATTATACTAAAGGGTTGTTGAATGCAATACCTAAAGGTGGTAAAAACAGACTAGAAGTTCCTAATTTAAATGGAGTTGATTCTTAATGAAAGCGATTCTGAGTGTAAAAAATTTAAAGAAATATTTCTCTGTAAAAAATTCTTGGGGAAATGATGTGGCAGTGGTGAAAGCTTTAGACGGTGTTGACTTAGAAATTGAGTTCGGTAAAACATTTGGTATAGTTGGTGAAAGCGGCTGCGGAAAGACTACACTAATGCGTACTTTACTCAGACTTGTTGAACCGACATCAGGTTCAGTAGTTTTATCAGACGAAATAGTTTCAGAACAAGGCTCTAGTAATAAGCTTGAGGAGCTTTCGAGTGAAGAATTAAGAAAATTCCGTAGGCAAATAGGAGTGGTTTTCCAGGACCCAATGGGTGCGTTAAATCCTCGTATGATTATCAAAGATATTGTTAGTGAGCCATTAGTAATTCACGGTAAAACTGATAAAATTCGCGAGAAAGTTATCGAACTGTTAGAAAATGTAGGACTAGGTGAAGAGCATTTGTATCGATATCCGCATGAGTTTTCAGGAGGGCAAAGACAAAGAATAGTGATTGCCAGGGCTCTTGCTCTTGACCCTAAAATTTTGGTTTTGGATGAGCCTACTTCTGCCTTAGATGTTTCGGTTCAGGCTCAGATTCTAAATCTTCTAAATGACATTCAAAAGAAATATGATTTAACTTACATTTTCATTTCACATGACCTTTCGGTCATTGAGTACATGTGTGACCGTTTGGCAGTAATGTATCTGGGAAGAGTTGTGGAAGAAGCAGACACGGATGCATTATTTTCTAATCCTCAGCACCCATATACCAGAGCATTATTGTCTGCAACACCAAGCTTTGACAAGAATAAAGAGAAGATAATGATTCTCGGAGATGTTCCAAGTCCGATAACTTTTCTAGATGAATCGAAGGCTAAGTTAGCTACAGAACTGACTGAACAGGAAAAATTGGAAATTAAGGAAATTGAAGGTAAAGGAATTAACTATATCGTTCGTTCCAGTTTGAATGATGTGGCACCTCTTATTCAGATTTCAGATCGACATTATGCAAGAGTGAAACAACATGAATGAACAATTACCAATTAGCAGATTATTAGCTCATACAAAAAATCATAGATCCACAATGTGGTTAGGTACATTGTTTTCAATATTGAATAAGATTTTTGATTTAGCCCCTCCATTACTGATAGGTGCAGCAGTAGATGTTGTAGTCAAGAGAGAGGAATCAGCTCTTTCTGATTTTGGCTATTCAGATCCTAAAGAGCAACTTATTTTATTGTCAATCTTGACAATTATAATCTGGGTTTTTGAATCTTTATTCGAATATATTTATGGAGTATTGTGGAGAAATCTTGCACAAACCGTTCAGCATGAATTAAGATTAGATGCTTATTCTCATATTCAGAATTTGGAAATGGAATGGTTTGGCGAGCAATCTAAGGGTGAATTAATGTCAATACTAAATGATGATATTAATCAATTGGAAAGATTTCTTGACAAAGGAGCTAATGAAATACTTCAGGTTAGTACCACTGTCGTAATTATTGGTGCAATATTTCTTTACATATCGCCAACAATTGCCCTTTATTCAATATGTGCAATTCCATTTATTGTGATTGGTTCGTTTATGTTTCAATCTCGTATAGCTCCTAGGTATACTAAAGTGAGGAAGGAAGTTGGCTTACTCAATGCTCTGCTATCTAACAACTTAAGCGGAATTAGTACAATCAAAAGCTTTACAACTGAAGAGTTAGAAATTGAAAGAGTAAGAAAAGCGTCTCAAGCTTACAGAGAGGCAAACCGTGCTGCTATCAAGCTAAGCGCAGCTTTTGTTCCGTTA
>JAYYHK010000134.1:0-2629 GCA_036148495.1 Thermoplasmatota archaeon
AAAGACATAGAGGCAGGTAGAGCTTCTTTAGATGATTTTTCTCTGGTAATTTTTGATGAGGCTCATAGGGCGGTTGGAAATTATGCTTATGTTTCAATAGGTAAACATTACTCAAATGTCGCTGAAAATCATTTGTCAATCGGTATGACTGCATCTCCAGGCAGTTCTAAGCCTGAAATTATTAGACTTTGTAGAGACTTAGGAATTACAGCTGTAGAAAACAGGGATGAAAATGATTCTGATGTTTCAGAATATATTCAGCCAATCAAAACTCGCTGGGTCAAAATAGACATGCCTGAAGCAGTTAAAGATATAGCAAGTCAACTAAGAAAGTTGCAAGATTATCTTTGTGGTAAATTGTACAAAGGAGGCTTTTTAGACAGACCACGGAAAGTTTCAACAACCATGATTCTTGAGGCTGGCAAAAAATTACAGCGGCGTTTTGCTCAAACAAAGCCATCTACACCACCTCAAATTTTCACTTTAATGACGACTCAGGCTATGGCCATGAAAACAGCACATGCCATTTTGACCGTAGAAACCCAAGGAATAGTTCAGTTTTTAGATTACAGTAGTAGGATTATGGAAGAAGCCAAGGGAAGCAAAGGCAACAGGGCAAATAAGTGGTTATCAACCAATTCCGATTGGAAAGTGGCACACGAAATTGCTAAAGGAAATAAAGCAAATCATCCAAAACTCTCAAGACTCGTAGAGTTAGTAGAATTACAATTAGGAATTGGCACATCAAAGTTCATTATCTTTTCGGAAATACGGCACACAGCCTCCTTAATAGTTGAAAAATTAAGTGAGATTAATGGTGCATTACCTGTTCGTTTCGTCGGTCAAGGATCCAGAGAAGGAGACAAGGGAATGACGCAAAAACAGCAAAAAGAAATTCTTGACCAATTTAGGAATGGAGAATACAACATTCTGGTAGCTACCTCAGTTGGTGAAGAGGGTTTAGACATTCCTTCTACGGATGCCGTTATTTTTTACGAGCCAGTTTCTTCAGCGATTAGGCTAATTCAGAGAAGAGGAAGAACAGGGAGAAACAGGCCTGGTGAAGTTTTCATTTTTGTTACTCTTGGAAGTAGGGATGAAGCTGCACTTTGGAGTAGTAGAGGTAAGGAGCAGCAAATGCAGGATATATTTGCAGCAGGAAGGTTAGAAATAGATGTCCCTACGAAAGAAGAATTAGCAGGCTCTAACTTCATCAGTGACAAGGAAAGCATTCAGACGACGTTTAGAAATAATTAGTTTCAGCCCTAATATTATACACACCTTTGCATTGCTATAAATATGCGTAGAAAACCAACAGTTCCATTAAAAGAAGAAGTAAAGCATGGACATGGTTTTTTCAGAGGTGAAAAGTGCCCTCTCAGCGGAGAAGAAGGCGTTTTGGTACTTTCCCCAAGACATTTGGACCAGTTTGGAAGGATGATGGCAGGAGTATTGCGTCACTTCCCGGACCGATTTGATCTTGAGATGGATAGGCAAGGTTGGGTTGAAGCTTCAGATTTCATTGAGGCCGTTAAATCCCAAAGGCGACATTTTCACTATTTGGAAACCAGACATTTGCAAGCAGTAGTTGAAACAGATCCGAAAGGCAGATATCAGCTAAAGAATGGCAGACTAAGAGCAACGTATGCTCATACACTAGATTTAGAATTAGATTTGCCTACAGATAGTAATCCTGAGCATTTATACTTTGCATGTTCTAAAGAAGATGCGGAAGAGTATCTTGAACACGGATTATATCCTGGTGACAGAAACATGGTTCATCTGTCAAGTACTAGGTTAAATGCTTTAGAAGCTGGAAGGCACATCATAGGAAAACCTGTAGTTCTATTAGTAGATGTTAAATCTGCAGAAGACGGTGGAAATGAAATTATGAAAGCTGGAACCACAGTTTATCTCTCCAAGGAAATTTCCGGTAAGCATCTTAAGCAACTTCCAGATAGTACGTAGAAGTTAACGTGGAACATAAAGAAAATCTATCTCGCCGCAAGATATCAAGAGTATTGATTAGTGTAAGCGATAAATCAGGAATAGTAGACTTATCGAAAGGACTTTCTGAAAATGGTATTGAAATAGTCTCAACAGGAGGTACTTCAAAAGCAATATCTGAAGCAGGCATTCCAGTTCGCCCAGTTGAGGAAGTTACAAACTTTCCCGAAATGATGGGTGGAAGAGTGAAAACATTACATCCTTTAATTTTCGGGGGAATACTAGGCAGAGATTCAGACAAAAACCAAATGGAAGAGCACGGTATTGAAAATATTGACATGGTTATTTGTAATCTTTATCCTTTCAAGTCTGCAGCAGAGAAAGGAGTTGATTTATCCTCATTAATTGAAGAAATAGATATAGGCGGTCCCAGCTTGCTAAGGGCGGCTTCCAAAAACCATTCACGAGTTTCAGTTGTAACAGACCCAGGAGATTACGGTTGGATTTTGAATGAGATTCTCAATGGAGGGTTAACTTTTGAGCAGAGGCAACAATTGGCTCTGAAATCTTTCAGACATACAGCTGAGTATGATTCAATAATTCAATCTGTTCTTGCCCAAAGATTTGGTGAGGAAGAACTTCCTTCGTCCTTACATTTGACTGGTATTGGTAGCCCGCCATT
>JAYYHK010000135.1:0-4921 GCA_036148495.1 Thermoplasmatota archaeon
TATTTGAGGCTCAAGCTGGAGCATCAGTTTCAGTTAGCGTTGGTGGCGCTTCACATGAAATGAATGAGAATGGCGATGCTGACGATGGAGTTTGTGTGAATGGTGTTGGAAAAAATTATACAGTTTCTACCACTGTGTCTTGGAGTGCAGATGCTCAGGCAGTTCAATTTTCGGCAAGTAACGATGAAGATACTGCTGAAAATCTCAATTCTTCTTCAGTTACAATTAATGACTTGCCAGTAATTTCAGATGGGCATGCTAAAAAAGTTGATTCAAACTTTGTAATTAACGCTACAGTTGATGACCTTAACTTAGATGATGGAGATTCTCTAACAGTTCATGCAATTATAGAACACAGTTCAGCTCCTTACGTAATGAATTTTGATGCTAATTCAAATTACACAATAACCGTTGCAGAATCAGCAATAATCGATGAGAGAGGAGGCCTTCGGACAGTCACTTTTGAAGTTGCAGATTCATATGGAGAATTAGTCTCAGAAGATTTTGGTACTACGATTGAAGTTAACAAGACAAGTTCGTTCACTCTAGTAACAACTTCAAACATGAATTTAGCACCAGGTCAAAATACTATAACATTTACCATAGACAATAACGGTAATTTCGAAGATACGTTTACAGTTTCTGCATCAAGTTTGAATGGATGGTTCGTCACATGTCCAGCAGTTACAGTTGCATATGACTCTTCATCGGATTGTGACATCACTGTCGATGTGCCACATGTGGCTGCAGGAATTCAAGATTCATGGACTGTAAGTGCAGTTGCCAGTAATGATGCATCAGTTACTAACGAAGAAACAGGAACAGTAACAGTTGATACAGTAACAGGCCACACCCTAACAGGCGACACAGATTTATCTGGAAACCCAGGCGATACAGTAACATATCACTTTACAATTCTAAACACAGGCAATGCTCAAGAGAAAATGGACTACACTGTCTCTTCAAGTTGGGCAGTTAGTACACCAGGTGGCAGTACAACATTAGGCATGGGTGCCTCTGACACTATATCAGTGACACAGACAATCCCAGCAAATGCAGATGCAGGAGCATCAGCATCAGTGACTTTCAATGTAATTAACGGAGATGGTTCTTCAGCTGCAGTTACAACAACTGCAAATCAGGAATACGGAGTTACAGTTTCAGTTGGAACTTTAACTGGGCTAAAACCTGGTGAATCAGGCGACTTGTCGTTCACTGTTACAAACACAGGAAATGGATTGGACACTTTTACAATTGGGCACAGTGGAGTTTGGGCTTCAGCAAAATCAGATAATTCAGTTACCTTAGCATCAGGATCTAGCGCCACAGTGACCGTTACAGTCGACATTCCTTCAAACTCAGCCAGTTCAGAGTCATCAGCAATTACTCTGTCTGCGTCTAGCGTAGCTTCATCTTCTGAATCATACAATGTGGTAGTTGCTTCAGGAACAAGAAGCTTGACAATTACAGGAGATAATAGTTATACTTTCAACGAAGGGACCATTGGCACTGGAACTGCTACAATTCAGAATACTGGAGTTTCATCTACATTTATTGTAACTTCAATGACAGATTCAGTGAGCTTCGCAACTTCAGAGTACACTATCGCAGCAGGAGCTTCACAGGAAATTTCTTTCAGTATTATGTCCTCTGCTAATGGAAATCAAGCATTTACTATATCTGACAATGTTGATTTTAGTTCAGCTACGCACACTTTTGCATTAACAGCTAGGACATTTAATACAGACATGACTTCATGGGGACTTGCAGAATGTAATAATTCTGGAGCCACTTGTACTTACGACACAGATTCTTGGGATGGTTCAGCATATTCCAAAGCAGGAACATGGACTACCAGTTTAGAATTCGTAGATTCTAATGGTCTGACAGGAACTCATACTTTTGACACTACTATTGCAAATAGTAACCCAACTGTTGCTGCGCCATCATTAGATAATCCCGTACAAGGAACTGAACAATTATTTTCATTTGCAATTCCTGTAGATGCAGATGGAACAGTAACTCACTTCGTAATTGATTTCGGAGATGGTGAATCTCAAACATTCCAAGCTTCCGACTTTGTCGGAGAGACAGTTACAGCAACTCATACATATTCGAAATCAGGTAATTTCGATGTTGTAGCTACAGCTTATGACAATTCAGGAGGCAGTACTTCACAAACAGTAGCAGTCTCCGTTAGCGACGAAATGGTAACATTAGAAGGAAGTTCTTATACTTACAATCTAGTTGCATTAATTGGATTCTTCTTGATAGGTGCAATCCTATCAGGTACAGCATTCAAATTGCAACAAGGTGTAATAGCAGGTGACGAAGAAATGAACGAAAGAGACCGACAAAGACTAGAGAGTGTAGAGCGCCGCATGGAAAGTTTATCAGAGCGTGAAGAACTTATGGAAGTCTCCGCTTATGATGCATCTCGTGCAGCGACAAAATTGGAAGAGCATATTGCTGCTTTCAATAGCATACTGGTAAAAGCCCAGGAGATAGCTGCAGAAGATAAGCTCAAAGAGCTTGAGGCTGCTGAGAAGGCTCGCCAGAAAGAAGAAGAGGAAATGCAACTCGATCTTGAAGATCCAGATATTGAAATGGTTGCTGAAAGATTCCATGAATCATTAGCACGATTAGTTGCAGCCCGTGATGACTTATCGAAGATTGAAAAGCATCTAGCACGTATTCTAAAGATGGAACGTGACGAGCAACTCGAAAAGCTAACAGAGATGACCGAATCCTATGAATCAACTAAACGTAAGATTGACGCTTTGGAATCATCCAAACAAGCTAGGGATGAAGCAGCAGTTGAAAATAATATCATGAACATGCTGAGTGCAGCTGCATCGGGAGGTTCTATGGCTGATGCTGATTTCGGAGACTTCGGAGATCTTGGTGGAGACGATGAGTATGAAGTTGAAATCTACGAAGACGAAGATGGTTCATTCTATTACATTGATCCAGACACAGGTGAAGAAGTTCCTTGTGACGAAGATGGTAATGCCTTATAGGCAAGATTTCTGATAATAATTAGGTTCATTTGTCTTTCACCATTGACTGGTGGTGGCCTATGCAGGATGAAATCAACTTCCAGTTTGGTTTTGTAAGGTCAAGGGAGGAAGTTTCGTCACGATTAATCTCAAGACTGTACAAGCCTGAAGGTAATTTATCCGATATATTGTTAAATCAAGAAGTAACAATTGTTGGGGCAGGGATTGATGACGACGAGAAAATTCCTTCGGGAGTCTTAATTGCAGCAGATGGTGCAGTTTCAGCATGTCTTGAAAGACAGCTGATACCAGACATAGTTGTTACAGATTTAGATGGTAATTTATTAGATATTATGTTTGCAAATGAGTCAGGTTCTAAAATCGTGTTACATGGTCATGGCGATAATTTGTCTAAACTTTTTGAATTTTATACTAGAATTAAAGTAATCAGTTTAACGACGACTTATCCTTCTGACATGAGTAATTGTTGGGGAGGTTTTACAGACGGAGATAGGGCACTTATGATGTCTCTTAGCCAGGGAGTATCATTAGTTAATCTAGTAGGATTTAATTTCAGCAAGGTAGGTAAATACACCGGAAAATATAGCCCTAAAAAGCTTCAAAAATTAGATTGGGCACGTCGAATAGTTGAGAAATGCCAGGATCAAACAGGCAAAGTCGAAATTTATTAGTCTCCAATAAGTCTGATGAATGCATCTTCTAAGTTATTAACACCAGTACTTGCCTGAATCTCAGGGATAGTCCCAACAGCAAGAAGTTGTCCTTGATCTATTATAGCGACCTTAGTACACAAATTTTCAGCCATTTCAATTATGTGTGTTGATAATAGAACAGTTTTTCCATTAGCTGCAAGATTTTTTATCCAATCCTTGAGTAATTTTGTGTATCTTGGATCTAGTCCGCTTGCAGGTTCATCTAGTAATACCATTTCAGGATCATGAATTAGTGTCATAGCTATAGCTATTTTTTGTCTCATACCTTTAGAATAAGTTCCAACTTCGTGGTATATTTGTTCACCCAATCCTAAGGTTTTAGCATAGTATGTAACACGCTGCTTTATCATATCGCTAGATAACTTTCGTAATTTACCTATTAGTTCGAGACATTCAGCTCCGGTTAATTTGTCATACAGCAGTGGGTTTTCAGGAAGATAACCCATTATAGACTTTGCCTTCAATGGTGTTCTTTGTAAATCAATACCTCCTATTGTCACTGCTCCTTTGCTGGGCTTGAGCAATCCACATAGCATTTTTATTGTTGTAGATTTTCCTGCCCCATTGGTTCCTAGTAAACCGAAAACTTCACCTTTGTCAACGTTAAATGTAATATTTTTAGCTGCAGGTTTACCACTGTAGTATTTTGTTAATCCTGCTACTCTAATCATTAATTTATAGAAAGAGACCTTGACTTAAGAATTAAGGTCCGAGATATCTTAATTATATCTGTCTCATTGTGCCCATTATTATAGCATGACTACTTTAGGTAAAGAAAAAAGAGCCCATGAGTTTCAGAAGATTTGGGATGAGCTAAAATTATCTGATTTTCCTATTGTTGTCGAAGGAAAAAGAGATACCCAGGCTCTAAGAGAGTTAGGAATCGTCAGACATGTAATAGAACTCAATGACGGCACCTCAGTGTTATCAACTGTTGAGCGTATTTTTCAAAATTCAGGCAGTTCATCAGAATTTATCATACTGACAGATTGGGATAAAGCAGGTGATAAGCTCGCCAAACAGCTTATTTCATATGGAGAATCATGCGATTTGATTCCTAACGACCGAATAAGGAAATCATTAACAAATATTACAGCTAAAGAAATTTCTTGTGTTGAAGAATTGCCTACTTTTGCACTAGGATTGGCCACAAGGACCATTCTCTTTAATACCACATAGTTCTGCACT
>JAYYHK010000136.1:0-2948 GCA_036148495.1 Thermoplasmatota archaeon
TCGGAATAGTACACGGAATCATTGTAGCAGCCCTCTTGAAAGCAATAATGGTCTTGTTTCACGTTTATACCACATATTTCACCAAAGAAATCTCAGGTAATTCTTACATCAAAGAACAATTAGCATACGGAATTCCTGTTGGCCTAACAGCGATGGTTTACGTTATCAACGTTAATGTCGATAAATATTTGGTAGGTTTATTTTTCTCAAGCTCGGTTTTTGCAGTTTATTATTTAGGATCTCTTTGGGCACCTATCTTTGGATGGATAACGCAATCAGCAGCTCAGGTTGTTACGCCGATGATGTCAAAGGCACACAAGGATGGAAATTTATCTGAAATTAAAGAACTGTATCGAAATAGTATCAGTAAGTTGGCATTCGTATTTTTACCTGCAACGATTTTACTAATTTTTATTGCGGAACCATTGATATTAACAATGTTTACAGAAACTTACAGAGATTCTATCCCAATATTCATGATTTATCTGATCCTAGTACCAACTTATTCCCTAAATCTAGGCTGGATTTTGATGGCAAGTGGGCAAACTAAATATTTGTTAAAATTAGCACTTTCGATGTCTATTGTTAATATAATTTTGAGTTATTGGTTATTGACAACTTTAGAAGGAGACAATCGATTGCTAGGAATTCCATTTTCTACTGTGTTGGTAACCTGGATATCGACTATAATGGTCATGAACAGATCTCTTGCAACTATAGAATCTAGCTTTCTTGACACATATCCCGTAAAAGAGATGTGGAAGATCGCATCAGTTTCAGTACTGTCAGTTCTGCCAGTTATCTTGTTGTCGGCATTTGAATTATCCAATCCTTTAACTTTATTTTTGTCAATAGTTTCGTTTGCAATTATGTTTTTAGCACTTTCCTACAAGCTAAAATTAATTGGAGAAAATGAGATTAAATTAGCGAAATCATTTCTTCCTTTTTAGAGAAACGATATATAATCACAGATAAAATGGAATTATGAACAAGGCATTCTTGTTGACATTTTGCTTGCTTTTCGCTTCCTTCACTGGGTGTGTGGATAATTCTGAAGATAATGACGATTTGACTTCAGAGATAGAAAGACTAACTGAAGAAAATAAAGATTTAAACGAGGAATTAGCAAACCAAACCAAAGATAATGATGCTTTAATTTCAGATATAGCAAAGTTAAACGAGCAGCTAACCAATCAAACTGAAGAAAATGAAGCTACAATTGAACAAAATAATAATCTAAGCGAACAATTGCAAAACAGTGCTGAAGATAATAGTGAATTAGTTTCTGAGATAGCTAATTTGACTGGACAAATTCAACATTTAAATGAGCAAATTCAAAACAGCACCAAAAATAATAGCGGTCTACTTTCTGAGATAGAAAACCTAACCGCACAAACTCAAAACTTAAACGAACAAATACAAAACGAAACTGAAGAGAATAATGATTTAAGTTCTGAGATAGCTAATTTAACTGGACAAATTCAAAGTTTAAATGAACAAATCCAAAATGGAACTGAAGATAATGATGCACTTCGTTCCCATATTGAAATTTTAACTTCTCAAATTGAATTGTTGATTGATGAAATAAATCAACCTCTTGAAGTATTTACGCCCCATTCAAATGAGTTATTTCATAAGGCAGTTAACGATTGGTTAGCAGATTCTGAAAGTGCAAACTCAGCTTACGGACATATTAGCACTTGGAACACTTACATTGTAACAGATATGAGCTATACTTTTTGGCATAATAATAATAATAATGCTAATAGTTTCAATCAAGATATTTCAAGTTGGGATGTTTCAAATGTAACTGATATGACGTCTATGTTTGAAGGTGCTGAAAGTTTCAATCAAGATATTTCAAGTTGGGATGTTTCAAGTGTAACTAGCATGAGAGATATGTTTCTTGAAGCTTCTGAATTTAATCAGGATATTTCAGGCTGGAATGTTTCAAGTGTAAATTATATGTCCAGGATGTTTAAGGGTGCTGATAATTTCAATCAAGATATTTCAGGTTGGGATGTTTCAGGTGTAACTACTATGATGCAAATGTTTTACGAAGCTAAAAGTTTCAATCAAGATATTGGCGATTGGGACGTTTCAAGTGTAACTTATATGGATTTTATGTTTAGAGATGCTGAAAGTTTCAATGGAAATATATCAGGTTGGAATGTTTCAAGTGTAACTACTATGGAACAGATGTTTTACTACGCTACCGATTTTAATCAAGATATTGGCGATTGGGATGTTTCAAGTGTGACTGATATGAGATACATGTTTGCTTATGCTGATAGTTTCGATCAGGATATTTCTGATTGGGATGTTTCAAATGTAATTAATATGGAAGATATGTTCTATAATGCCGCCGATTTATCTGATAGTAACAAATGTGCAATTCATACTTCATTTAATTCTAACGAAAATTGGCCTTATGACTGGGAAGAATACTGCTCTGACGACTAAACGGCTAATAAATTAGTCACATTGAACAATTTCTAGCAAAACACCACCAGTGTCCTTAGGATGGAAAAAAGCAACTAACGTATTATTTGCACCAGGACGTGGAGCTTCTCCAACAGGTTCTAGACCGTTCTTTTTTGCTTTTGCTAAGGATTCTTCAATATCATCAACTTCCAATGCCAAATGATGAATTCCAGGTCCTTTTTTGCCAATAAATTTACCAACCGGAGTATTTTTTCCCATCGGTTCTAGTAATTCAATTTCGTAACCCCCGACTTTGATATGTGCAGTAGTTACACCTTCAGACTCAACTTCCTCAGTATGATCTAGTTTTAGACCAAGAGATTCCCACATAGGCAACCTTTCCTCGATAGAATCTACAGCGATGCCAATGTGTCTTATTTTCACAAATTGTAAACAAAGCGATACTATTTCAAGATTATCAATATTTACCGCCTCCTTAGTAAACAATAGTGTCTCACAGCATA
>JAYYHK010000137.1:0-7182 GCA_036148495.1 Thermoplasmatota archaeon
CGAATTACCTGAAGCTAGTGTGGAAAATGAGACTGATTCAGCAGATTCTAATAACGAGGTGCTTGAAGACGAGCCTGAAGAAGAATCTGAAGATGATGAATACGATTATGTTTCTATGACAAAAGCTGAGCTGGTCGAATTGGCGAAAAAGCGTGGTTTAGCAGTTTCAGGAACTAAGAAAAAATTAATATCTAGATTAGAAAATAATGATTAGCATTTTATAGGCACTTTCGGTGCCAAAAAAGTTATGTTTTCTAAACGCATAATTTCAATGTTAGTCGTATTGAGTTTTATCTCTCAAGCGCTTGTCGTAGTAGACACCGATTCCTACTCATCAGTAGTAGTTGAAGATTCCTCAACTTTAGAAGAATTGTATGGTGAAAATGGCGCTAGATCTGGTACTGTTGAAAACTACACCTTGTACAAGGATGTGGAGATGAACCCAATTACTTTTGATTATGATGGAGTAGATGCAGATTGGGAAATCTATCCAGATTTGCCAACTAGTTTGTCTTTCAATTTAGAAAATGGAACAATCACAGGAACTCCAGATGAATTATTTGATTTTACTAACTATACAATTTATGCCAATGCAAGCAGTATTCCAACTACGCCACCGGATTCAATTCTCTATTACAATGTAGGAGATGATGATGATGGAGACGAGTATTGGGAGGACTTACGTGGCAATGAGGATTATGACATCATAATTTCCAATCTAGATAGAGTAGAGGTAACAGGAATAACTGATTTTACACATGCTTACCGCTTTGATTCTTCTAGTGATACAGCAGTCATGGGAGATAATTTCCAAGATTGGTCAGGTGATTTGACTGATGACTCAATTTCGATTGAGATTTGGTTCAAGCCCTCTGCGTTATCTGGTAACAAAGTTTTGTGGGAGATTGGAGGCTCGAGCGATGGTAATTCATTGGTACTTATGGGCAATGAGCTAACTTATCGTCTCAAAACTAGTGGTGACAATAATGCTTACGTTGATATATCAACAACAATTTCCCTGGATTCAGAATTCCATAATGCAGTAGTAGTCCTAGATGAAGATGCAGAGATGGCTTATCTTTACTATGACGGTGAGTTAGAGGCCAGTGCGTCATTCTCAGGAGATTTTGATTGGGGCGGTAATAACAAAGCAGGTATTGGCGTCGAGAATGATAATGTAGGTGGATATACTAACAGTGAACAAACGGAGCACTTTGGCGGAGATACAACATTTAGAGGAGATATTGCAGTCCATAGGATTTTAGAAGATGCATTAGATAGTTCAGAAGTTGCAGCCTTGTATGATCAATTTACTAGTTATAGATTTAAAGAAACTTACGAAATCAGAATTCAATCGTTACCATCTCCCTACCCACCATCCTACTCTGTAAACGAAAATGAAGCTATAGAACCTATTACTTTCGACTATTTAGAAGCTTACAGAGAGGAGGCAGCCTACAAAGGTTCAGGAAACACTTCTGTAATTACACCATACCCTTTTCACACATCTGAGGATCATGTTGTAGTTAATGATGTTCTCTTCTTTAGAGGAAGCACTAATGATTATGGTGATGCATTGTGGAAAACTGATGGTACTGCGGATGGAGTAGAATTAGTCAAAGACATAAATCCAGGTTCTCACGCCGAAATAAACCACGGCATTACAAGATTCAACAATTCAGTATTGTTCAGTGCCAATGACGGAACGCACGGAGAAGAATTATGGATTAGTGACGGAACTGAAAATGGTACTTTTATGCTTAAGGATATGGATGAGGGTGGCGAAAATAGCGACAGTGACCCTTGGGGTTTCTTAGATGCAGGTGACGTTGCTTACTTTTCAGGTTCTGATGATTCTGAGGATAGAGAACTTTGGAAGACAGATGGAACTACCAATGGTACAGTTCGAGTTAAGGACATTGTTTCAGATGGAAGTTCTTACCCAGCCCAGTTAACTTTGTTTGGAGATGAGGTTTTTTTTGTAGTGGGTAATCAAGACTTAACATCAACACTATGGAAAACGGACGGAACTGAGGAAGGAACAATACAAATCTCAACTGTAAGTAGGATACATCACTTAACAGTGATGGGAGATGCTTTGTATTTCAGAGCATCAGGTCCAGGATGTGGAGGTAAAGAATTATGGAAAACAGATGGTACAAGTGATGGAACTGTTTGTGTTAAGGACATTAATCCAGGCAGTGACTCCAGTGATCTAGATGCACTTACTGTAGTCGGAGGTACTTTGTTCTTTAGAGCTAACGATGGAACTCACGGAAATGAATTATGGAAAAGTGATGGAACAGAAGGTGGCACAGTCTTAGTTAAGGATATTAGCCCATCGGGTGGTATGTCAGCTGCTAATGTAGCTGCTTTGGGTAACATCGTTTATTTCTTATACAATGATGGCAGCATTGGAGCTGAACTATGGAGGAGTGATGGAACTGAAGACGGAACCTATCTCGTTAAAGACATTGCTCCTGGTTGGGAATCTAGTAATCCAAAACAAATGACTCCAATTGGAGACCGTTTATTTTTCACAGCAGATGACGATGAAACAGGCGACGAGGTCTGGATAAGTGATGGAACTGAATCTGGCACAGTATTGGTAGCCAATGTCAATCAAAATCCGTACAGCTCAAGCCCTGTAGAGTACGTGAAGCTTGGCAATCTCATCGTTTTTGCAGCGCATCTAAACACTCAGCGTCTCATATCTTATGATCCTACAGATATTTTGTATCATTCAAATGAAGGTATGCATTGGTCAATTTCACCTAGTTTACCAGAAGGTTTGAGCTTAGATTCAAGCACGGGAAAAATCACTGGAATTCCAACAGAAGTAATTGATTGGACAAATTATACAGTAACTCTTACAGCTTCAAACCCTAGAACAGGTTCTTACTCTTACAACGGTAACGGAACCGCATGGATGGTCAAAGATATCAACAGCGGAAGCGGCACCAGTGATCCTGATCACCTTACAGCCTTTGGAAATGAAGTATATTTCCAAGCCGATTCCAGCGGAAGCAGTCATGGATTGTGGAAGAGTGATGGAACAGCCTCAGGTACTGTGGAGGTCAAGAACATAGGGAATAGTTATCCTGATAATCTCATAGTCTTTGGTAATACTCTCTTTTTCACAGCTGATTGGAACCATGGGGGCGAGAATTGGGGACGAGAATTGTGGAAGAGCGACGGTACAGAAAATGGTACGGTCATGGTCAAGGATATTTACTACGGCACTAGCGACAGTGATCCTGAATACCTAACTGTATTTGGCAACACACTCTATTTCGTAGCCAATGATGGAACCAACGGTCGAGAATTGTGGAAGAGCGATGGTACAGAAGAGGGCACGGTGATGGTCAAGGATATCAGGAGCGGAGTCGGTGGTAGTGGGTCTGTGTATCTCACAGTTGTTGGCAACACTCTCTTCTTCCATGCTAACAACGGAACCAGCGGGGAAGAATTGTGGAAAAGTGACGGAACTGCCAATGGTACAGTCATGGTCAAGGACATAAACAACGGAAGTAGCCACAGTACTCCTCAATACCTCACAGCCGTTGGAAACACATTATATTTCATGGCCGACGACGGAGTTCACGGACCAGAATTGTGGAAGTCAGACGGAACAGAAGCCGGCACGGTGATGGTCAAGGACATAAACAGCGCAGCAACTAATCTTTTTGCGCTCACAGCCCTTGGTAATACTCTCTATTTCATAGCCACTGATGTAGCCCACGGACAAGAATTGTGGAAGAGTGATGGTACAGAAGATGGCACAGTGATGGTCAAGGATGTCAAAAGCGGAAACGGTGCCAGTAGTATCAGATATTTAACAGCCGTAGGCAATACCCTCTACTTCCGGGCTGACGACGGAATTCACGGAATAGAATTGTGGAAGTCAGACGGAACAGAAGTCGGCACGACGTTGGTGAAGGACATAGTGAGCGGAAGTGATAACGCTAATCCTCAACATTTCGTAGCCGTTGGAAACACCCTTTATTTTTCAGCCGATGACGGGAACAACGGTTTGTGGAAGAGCGACGGGACCACCAATGGCACGGTGCTGGTCAAGGACGTAAACGCCGGAGGTATCGGTCATAATGATGGAAGGTACAAGTCTGGATGTGTCGAATTAGTTGGCAATACACTCTATTTTACAGCCACTGACGGAATCAACGGAGGAGAATTATGGGCATTAGATCCGGCGAATATAACGTTTGGAGAACTTCTAAAATATAATTTTGATTTTAAACTGCAAGTTTTAGATCAAACATACCCAATTTTCCCAAGTGAGGATAGCGCAGATCTTGCCATAGATGAACCTATGGTGAACATCACCTTCCAGTATGATATGAAGTCAGCAGGTACAATGGTTAATCAGAACATTGCATTAACACACCGTGCAACTTGTGCAATCGTAGAAAATGGTTCGGTAGCCTGTTGGGGACGCGGTCAGCTATACTCTCTAGGTAATGGAGGCGATGCAAATACGGGCGAGCCAATTCTTACGTCACCAATGCCGGACAACAGGCCAGCTGTTGCAATTAGCGCAGGCGGGTACAATGTCTGTGCTCTGTTGGATAATGGTTCAGTTGCCTGCTGGGGTAGTGCAAACATGTATGGTGAAATGGGTAACGGGGACCAAGAACAGCACGTGTCCCCTGAGCTTACTAACATAACAGGAGATGAGCTTTACGCTACTTCAATTTCAGTAGCTTACACTAGTGCTTGTGCTATCCTTGAGAATGGTTCAGTTTCCTGCTGGGGAAATAATCAATGGGGTCAAGTTGGAGATAATTCAACAACGCATAGATTCTCACCAACATTTACTTTCCCGTTTGCAGACGGTAAAAAAGCCACAGCTATAACCTCTGGAACTCATAATCATTGTGCATTACTTGATGATGGTACAGTTTCATGCTGGGGTCGCAATAGTTATGGAAATCTTGGAGACAACACGACTAATTCATCTAATGTGCCTATACCTACCCATCCGCTTGGCGGACCAGCTATTGCTATTTCCAGTAATCAAGACCATACCTGTGCAGTTCTTGAAAATGGTTCAGCAGTATGCTGGGGTAGGAATGACTACGGGCAAGTAGGTACTGGCTCCAATAGTCCTAATAAGATTCTTGTTCCTACTTTGGTAAATCCAGATAATTGGCCAAGTGGTCGGTCTGCAGTTGCAGTAGGAACTGGTGACGATCATACTTGCGTAATTCTTGATGATAATTCAGTTTCTTGTTGGGGAAGAGGCAACGTAGGTCAACTTGGTCAAGGTGGCGGTTGGGGCAGCTTTGCGCCTGTAACGACAAATGAGTTTGGTGGAGATAATGCAAAAATAGCTATTGAGAGCCACGGAGACCACAGTTGTGTACTGGTGGATGATGGATCTATATACTGTTGGGGCCGTCAGAGCCATGGTCAAATTGGTGACGGAACTGCTTACAGCCCCGGTTCATCTTCGCATTATACTTCCTCACCATCACAAGTAGTTACTCCTTATTCTTTTTCCACAGAAGATAATTCTTTGATGAATAGTATTGTTGATGTGAAGGATGCAACTTGCTCAATTTTTCCTGACTTACCAGATGGATTAACTATCGCTCAAGGTACATGTACAATCAGTGGAACTCCTCTTGAGGAAACTCCAAGTACAACATACGTAATAAGAGCTGAAATTGATGGCAATACTTACACAACCAGGGTTAGTCTTTCAACTTATTATCCAGACTCTGATGGCGATGGTTATCTAGATTACCTTGATGATTTCCCTGATGATCCTACCGAATGGTTAGATACAGACAAAGATGGAATTGGTAATAATGCAGATACTGACGACGATGGCGATGGACTAACTGATGTTCAGGAGCAGAATTCAAACCCCGTAACAGACCCATTAGACCCAGATACGGACGATGATGGCTACTGTGATGGTTCCGTTTCAGTCATTATTGATGGTGTTCTCATATGTGAAGCAGGTCCAGATGCTTTCCCAACAGATCCAGATGAGTGGAATGATAATGACGGAGATGGAATTGGGGACAACGAAGATCCTGACGACGACAATGATAACATCCTCGATGTTGATGAAATAGCCAATGGCTCAGATTCATTTGACGGATGTTCACCAGATGAGAATTCAACCGCTTGTGACATAGATAGTGATGGATTACCGAAAGGCGCTGAAGATGCTATTGGAACTAACGTAACTAATCCAGATACAGATGGAGATGGATTCTGTGACGGTCCTTTAACTGTGTTTGGAGTTTGTATCGGAGGAGATGATTTCCCACTAGATGCTGGAGCTCACATAGATACAGATGGAGACGGCATGCCAGATAATCTAACAGGTCCTTCAACTTCAGAACCAGCTCTTGTAGAAGACCCTGATGACGACAATGATGGACTTACTGATATTGAAGAAGATGTAAATGGTAATGGAACGTTTGATGCAGGTGAAACTAATTCATTAGATCCAGATACAGATGATGATGGCTATTGTGACGGTTCTGTTTCAGTTACTATCAGAGATGTTCTCATTTGTGAAGCAGGCCCTGATGCTTTCCCATTAGACCCTTCTGAATGGTTAGATACTGATGGAGATGGTATTGGCAATAACTTAGACAGTGATGATGACGGTGACCTTCTAAAGGATGATGAGGAAAAATCATCTGATCCAGCTACAGACTCATTAAACCCAGATACCGATGGAGACGGCTTCTGTGATGGGCCAGTTACTATTGTAGATGTTTGTGAAGCAATCGATGCTTTTCCAACAGACGAAACAGAATGGTTCGATTCAGATGGCGACGGTATAGGCGATAATTCTGATCCAGACGTTGATGGAGATGGAGTTGATAATGAGCAAGATGATTTCCCAGACGATCCTTCCGCAAGTAAAGATACAGATGGGGATGGAATGCCAGACACAATCACAGGCAATTCAACATCCAATCCTGTTCTAATTGAAGATCTCGACGACGATAATGATGGACTCACAGATATTGAAGAAGACGTAAATGGCAACGGAACTTTTGATGATGGTGAAACTAATTCATTAGACCCAGATACAGATGATGACGGTTATTGTGATGGAAATGTCACAATCGTAGACGTTTGTGTTGCAGTTGATGCCTTCCCATTAGATTCCAGCGAGTGGCTTGATACAGACGG
>JAYYHK010000138.1:0-3116 GCA_036148495.1 Thermoplasmatota archaeon
AAGACATAAATGGTGATGGAAATTTAGACGTAGTCTCAGCTGCATATGCAGGTGATGAGATAAGTTGGCATGAAAACAGTGGAGCTGCTGCAATACCTGAATTTTCTAATATTTTGATGCCTATTGTATCAGTTTTGGCAATAATTGGTTTAAATCGCATGAGAAGGTACCAATAATGAAATTTAGTAATATTTATATGAGAAAGATTTTGAATGCAATTATTGCTATTATGGTTCTTTTAGCACCATTATCTAGTTTTGATAGCTCAGACAATCTTAACCGTTCTTCAACAGTTACATTTTTTGGTTCACAAGTTGATGATGATTGTGATAATGAAACCAAGGACGATGATTTACCTTATTTTGTGAACAAAGTAAATGGAAGTGATGATAATTCAGGTTCAGTAGATTGCCCGTTTGCGAGCATAGCTAAAGCAGCTGAAGCAATGGAAGATGGAGATACCGTAGTTATATCACATGGGATGTACAGAGAATCAATATCTATTCAAAACAAAAATGATTTAATCTTTAAAGCTGCAGAAAATGAAAAAGTAGTTATTGATGGTTCTCGAGACATAGAAGACGACCTCAATGGAGAATGGTCACTATTCCAAGATGGAATATATCAGACTAATTTAAGTGGCGATGCATGGCAATTATTTGTCGATTTTGAAGAAATGGTTCCAGCTCGCTGGCCAAATGCCAATTTTTCAGATGGGTCCGTATTTGACAGGTCAATATCTTGGGCTGAAGGGTCGATGGATTCAGATAAGTACAAGGACGAAGACGGAAATTGGGTCTATCCTTATGATAATGGAGAGCTTATAGATATTGCCGGATTGAATGAGAGCGGATTTGATCCTACTGGAGCAATAGCTATTTTGAACGTAGGTTCTTTCAGAACTTGGAGCAGAAATATAACTAGTTTTGATAGTGATAATAATTCCTTTAGTTATGACGAAGTGTCCAGCTGGAAAACAAAACATCATTATTATTTTTTAGAAGGTAAATTGGAATTGATTGATTCTCCAGGTGAATGGTTCTTTGATAATGATAACAATACACTTTATTTTATGCCTCCCGATGGTGTAGATCCTAGTGAAGAAAATATACGAGTAAAAACACAAGCTTACGGATTTTCATCTGTGGACGGAGACAGAATTACGTTAGAAAATATAGATTTTTTCGCCAACACTTTTAGATTCGAAAACTGTGAAAATTGTACGGTTAGTGACAGCCATTTATTGTATCCAAGTACTTCTAAGAGATCGTTGAATATTGCTGGTGAAGATGTAGATGAGAGATGGGTTACTAGATTTGATAAATCTTCAGGGTGTATCGTAGAAAATTCATCATTTTTATACACTGACGGGACAGCTATTGAGTTTCATGGAGCTGCCTTACAATCCCATAACAACACAATTAGGAACTCTTACTTTTATCATATTGATTGGTCCGCTAGTGATACTCCTGGGCTAATGGTTACAATCATGGAAAACGGAAAAGATGCTAATTTCTCAAACAATATTATTCATTTGACCGGAGCTTCAGCCACTGTTTCCATAGGCGATGCACCAACTGTAATGTATAACGAAATATGGAATACAGGTTTGTTGCAGAGTGATGGAGCCGTTGTACAGATGATGATGGCAGAACAAAAAGATGCCTATATTGCTTACAATTGGATTCACGACACTAAAAAATACGGAATTCGGATGGATGGTCCCGCAGGAGGTACTAATGAGGGGAGGAACGCAACTGTTCACCATAATGTATTGTGGAATGTTTCTGCAGGCTTGATGGTTAAAGGTGATTACCATAACACTCACAATAATACCGTTTTTGGAGAAGATTATGATAAAAACAATATTATTGTTCTTTATGAAAATGGTTTTGGTAATGAAAATTCGATAACAGAATTTAATGCTGCAGATAGAATAGCAGCACATAGAACAGGTTCCTTCGAAGATTATCCTGTTCAAGGAGAGTACAATGCATCAAATAATTATAATGGATATGTAGATGATAATGGGAGTGTTGAATCTCAGCTAATAGATCCTCAGAATTATGATTTCAGGCCAAAGAATGGTTCTGCAATTTACAATAGAAGTGTTGGGGCTTACGGGCCTAACGACAATTGGGTTGCTGGAACAACTTGGCATTTTATGGGTTCAGAGCTTCCTTTCGAAGGATGCATGGATGAGGACGCAAAAAATTATGAACAGAAGGCATTGTTTTCAGATGGTTCATGTGAGTATTATGTTGAAGGATGTATGGATCCCGATGCTAAAAATTACAATTCTGAAGCAGAAGTAGACGATGGTTCGTGTGAATATTACATTGAAGGATGTATCGATCCCGATGCTAAAAATTACAATTCTGAAGCAGAAGTAGATGATGGTTCATGCGAGTATTATGTTGAAGGTTGTATGGATGTAAATGCTACAAACTACAATTCAACAGTAGAGGTAGATGATGGTTCTTGTGAATATCCAGTACCAATTGAGGGCTGTATGGATGTGAATGCTATAAACTACAATTCAACAGTAGAGGCTGATGATGGTTCTTGTGAATACCCTGAACCAACTGAGGGCTGTATGGATGTGAATGCTACAAACTACAATTCAACAGTAGAGGTAGATGATGGCTCTTGTGAATATCCTGAGCCTATCAAAGGATGTACAAATGAAACTGCTAATAATTTTAATTCAGCGGCAGAAGTGGACGATGGCTCTTGCGATTTCACTGAAGAAAAGTTAGACTATTGTCCTGATGAAATCAACGAAGATAATGAAGATATGGTAGACGATTCATGTCTCGTTCCAGCTGATGAAACTAATGATGCAGAAATGGATATACCTCTAAAAGATTACGAAGATTTTTTATTTCCTATATATTTTATTTTATTTTTCGTTGCCCCTCCTCTTTATCTTATATTTTTTGCTAATAGGAAAAGATAAACTACTTTAGTCCGGCATTGGTAGGCATTCAATGGCAGGATTGCTTGAAGGAAAAATTGCAGTAGTAACTGGCGGTTCCAAAGGGATTGGTTATAGCATAGCGGAGCGGTTTGTTAATGAAGGTGCTAAAGTAGTAATTTCAAGTAGGAATGCTCAA
>JAYYHK010000139.1:0-3387 GCA_036148495.1 Thermoplasmatota archaeon
AAACCTGGCAAACAGTAATAATTAATGAGAACGAACAAGTTATTGCAGATCAAGCTAATCAACACACTTACATTGATGGAACTGGAGTAGCTGCAGTAATTATTGACACAGGTGTCGACGCTGGCCACCCAGATTTTGATTACGATGAAGGAAAGACAGTTTCTTACAAGTTTGACAGAGCAACGAGAACTTGGATAGAAGCAGAAAATTCAGATACATCTAGCGGACATGGAACTCATTGTGCAGGAACAGTTGGAGGTAACGGAGATGCTTCTGCAGGAGCCAAGAAAGGAGTGGCTCCAGGTGCAACACTAGTTGGAATGGGAGTTGGAGACATTGCATTCATTGATAATGCAGTTGAAGCTTTCCAATGGGTTTACGATAATTCAAGGCCAGATGCAAATCCGTTGAATATTAGAGTAACATCTAATTCATGGGGAAGTTCAGGTTCAGAATACGACCCATCTAATGCCGTTTCACAAGCAGTTCTCAATTTACAATATGATAACAATGTTGTTTCAGTATTTGCAGCAGGTAATTCAGGAGGAGACGGTAGCGATTTACAAACAAATCCATACGCTAGTATTCCTCTGGTGATTGGAGTTGCAGCACTTGAACACGATGGTTCTGGAATCGCAGGATTCTCATCTAGAGGAGACATGACTAAGCCGCAAACATGGCCTGATATTGGAGCGCCCGGAGTAAATATTTGGGCAACAGCCCCTCGAGCCACCCTAATCGACATACTGCAAAGACCATCGGATGACGATCTTTACTATATGGCAATTTCAGGTACTTCTATGGCAACACCACACATTGCTGGTGTAGCTACATTATTGTATCAAGCAGCCCCATCATTAGGAGTTGCAGATTATCTCTATGAAGACCACGAAACTCTTGAAGGTGAATGGTATGGTGACAGAATCGATACTTTTGTTTCAGAAGCCGAGCTAATTTTGGAACTTTCAGGAAGATATATTGAAGGTGGACAATCAAACGCCAATGGAACAGTAAGTAAAACAGGAATGACTCATGATTGGGGACAGGGTCATGGATTAATTGATACAAAATATGCAGTTCAGATGGCATTAACTCTAGAAAGTATGAGAAATGCAGATGAAGACGGTGATGGAATTCTAGATAACGAAGATGTGACTGTTTTCGATGCAAGAGACGCAATGTTAGGAATATCTCATATCCACAAGGCAAAACAATACACAGATACGCTAAAAGCAGAGTGGAAAGGAGAATGGGCTTATTTTGTAGGTAGCAGCGGAACGTATGTTACAGACTCTACTCACTACTTACATGTACCAGAAGGAACAGTAAGTGCTGAAATTGTACTATCCTATCCTCAAGTAAACACAGATAGATTTACAGTTGCAGATTTAGAATTATCAATTGACATTAACAGCGATGGATCAAATGATAATTCACAAAGCTTAGGAACTAATACTAACGCTAAAGAATACACAATAGAAGTAGACGAGTCCAGTAGCGGTCATCTCTGGGTATTCGGAATTGAAGGAACTGCAGTAGGAATTAAACCTAATCAAGGAGCAACTCTTGAAGAGTTCTGGGAACCTCGTGTTCCTTACGATGTAAACGTTCGGTTGATTATGGGAACTGGAGACCACTACGTCGATGAAAATATGACAAATTATGGAGATTATGCTTGTTCCACAGATGGAGTAAATATGAATACACCAAATCAAGCATGTATCTCTAAACTAGAATTTGGAGAGCCTTCGTCAGCTTACAACGGAACTAATTTTATTGAAATGAATTACAATGCTTTCAATCTAAGCCGATTACAGATGGAAGTTGAAACCATCCAGGAAATGGAAGAGTCTGTCTGGACGATTAGAAACGTAGCTATCTTAGCAGGAGCAGGCGGATTTGCAGGCGGCGCGTTAGCATTAGCATTCTGGGGTCGCCGTCCATTTGCAAACTAATACAAGAAATTAGTAAAGTATATCAGGCAGCTTGTAACATAGACATCATGAACGATGGATGGAAGTCCTATTTTGCAGTCTTTTTCATGTTAGCGACATCGCTGTCTGGTTGTTTAAATGAAGATTCTTCAGATGATTCTCCTATTATCGTAGAAGCAGGACTTCCTGACGGTCTCTTTGTCACAGACGCAACTGGCAATTATACAGATGTAGCACCATTGGAAATGCAATTTTACTTCAGTAATGTAGGGGAGCAAGGTGCAGAGCCTAGTTTGGGCGTTACCTCTAGCGGATGTATTTTCTTCATTGCTTTTGAAAAACCGATGAGATCTTGCGATGGGGGCGTTACTTGGGAAAATACGGCAGATGCATCTCAAGCATTTTTCACAAATGATCCCTACGGATGGGTAGACCCAATTACAGATAGAGTGTTCAATATTCACATGATGGGGCTTTGGACAACATGGATTGGCTGGACTGACAATGATGGAGAAAGCTGGGAAGCTAATCCTCATGATTCTGGTGCACCAGTCAATGATCACATCAAACTAGGATCAGGCCCATGGACTGACGAGGGATACGGAATAGGAGGCGGAGCATCCTCTAATTTTTATGAAACTGCAGTTTATTTTTGTTACAATAAGTTAGCTTATATTTCATGTTATACCAGTTATGACGGCGGAGCCTCTTTCGAAGTTGGTGGTAACCTAGTTGGAATAGCAACAGCAAATGGAGGCTTACATGGAGCAATAACAAGTGCACCAGATGGTACAGTTTACCTCCCACCTAGAGTGGCAACTCCCGCAATTATTTTCTCTAAAGATAATGGCCTTACTTGGGAAGAAAGGACAATGGGTCAAGACGTAGGGACTCCAAACCCTCGTAAGAATGGAGAAATTGCTACAGACACTGAATCCAATGCTTACAATGTATGGGTAGGTGGAGATCAGGGAGTCTATATGTCTAGAAGTATAGATTCAGGCAATACATGGGACCAAACAAGCATTAGAGTCAGTCCAATTGAAGTTATTTCAGCTACTTTTCCACACACCTCAGCAGGAGACCCAGGTAGAATAGCCATAGCTTATCTTGGAAGTGAAAACGCTAGTGCATTAGGCCAGCCAGACATCGATGGAAATCCTTGGAATGGAAATGCACATTATGCTACTACAAACGTCAGTCATCATTTATACGTTACATACAGCTTAAATGCCCTCGATGAAAATCCTATATTCCACACACAAAGACTCACTACAGATCCAGTTCAAGTTGGAAGTATTTGTCTTAACAGCGGCGATTGTCGCTCGAATGAAGGCGGCTCCAACCGTAATCTGCTAGATTTTAATGATTTACACATTGATTTAGAAGGAAGGGTATACATTGCATTTGCAGATGGATGTACTGGAACTTGTGCCTCTGGAGAAGATACCTC